>JAITST010000352.1 GCA_031287585.1 Planctomycetaceae bacterium
TGCATCACAACACAAACTGTAAAATAAATGAGAAATAAACGGCGTTGCGCACGGAGGCACGGGGGATGGATTTTAGATTTGCGTATCAAACAAAATCTAAAATCTAAAAAGTCCCGCAGGGACAATACTTTATTAACCGTAGGTTTTAACCTACGGAGACTTGTGAACTCCGTGCCACCGTGCGCAACATACCCAATCAATTTTGTGAAAAAAATTACCATCGGCGCGATTGCGGATTACGGTCGGCTGTGGTAGAATGAGACAACGAAAGGAGACTTACTATGCCACGTTATATCAATCCCTACACCGATTTCGGTTTCAAAAAGTTGTTCGGCGAAGAGGCGAACAAGGATTTGCTCGTTGACTTTTTGAATTCGCAGTTGCCGGAAGAACATCAGATTAAAACGCTGACGTTCCGCAATACCGAAAAACTAGGTATGAGCGACCAAGACCGCAAAACGATTTATGATATCTACTGCGTCGGAGCAAATGGCGACCATTTCATTGTCGAAATGCAAAAGGCACGCCAAAAGTTTTTCAAGGACAGGTCGTTGTTTGGGGCTTCGTTTTTGATTCGGGATCAGGCACCTCAAGGATTTGTCAACGGCAAACCTTGGGATTTTGAACTGAAAGCAATCTATCTCTTTGCGGTTCTCGGTTTTGAGTACGACCAGGAAGAAGAGCGGCGAAAGTTCTGCCGTGATGTTCAGTTCAGAGATCAGGACGGCGATTTGTTCTACGATAAATTGCAGTTCAGGTTTCTCCAGATGTCGCTTTTTACAAAGACGGAGTCGGAGTTGGAGAGCCGCAGTGATATGTGGTACTATTTTCTGAAGCATTTGGAATCCTTTGAAACGATTCCGTTGATATTTCGCGAGCCGGTTTTTGAGCGGGCTTTGGAGACGGCGGAGATTGCCCGTTTTAACAAGGACGAAGCGTTACAGTACGAAATGAGTTTGATGTCCCAGTGGGATAATTATTCTGTTTTGCAAACGGCAAAGGAGGAGGGGCTTGCGGAAGGTGAAGCCAAAGGCAAAGCCGAAGGATTGGCGGAGGGCAAAACCGAAAAGCAAATCGAAATAGCCCGTAACCTGAAGCAGATGGGGCTTTCGGCGGCGTATATTGCGAAGGCGACAGGTCTAACAGTCGAAGAGATTGACTGGCTGGATTCATAGCCGTCTGCCCTTTTTCCCTATCTTTCCCTATCCGCACATGTCTGCGAAAGATTCACGTTTCACACTCCGCGAGCCGACATGCCCGTTATGCGTTTCCATTTCGATAAACGCTTATCATTACAGAGGTTAAACAATGTCAGAACTTACGCAGACTGCCCCCCCGATTACCTATCTTAACACGATGCTGCGCAATTTCACTTTGGCATTGGCGGTTGTCTGGCTCACGCTGATGAGCGGCGGGTTGACGCAGGCGCAGCGGGTTATTCCTGAAACGTTTGATATTGATGACTTCTCCGACCTTTCCCAAACATTTATTGGCGGCGACACTCTCAATTTTACGGCAGCGGTAGCTTTTAGCAACCAGATACAAATCGCCGCAAACGGTGTTAAATTGACGGGCGTGGTGGACATCGACGGCAAGCCAACCACGACGTTGACAAAAAGCGGCAGCGGCAATTTCAAGTTTTTTCAGTTTCTTGCCAATGGTATTGGCACTGACTGCGGCGGTATCAGCAATCTCATTTTCAATGGAGGCGGAACTGGCGGTGACAGTGCCGGCGGCGCGGTGTTTGCCCGCACTTTCAGCGGCGACATCACGAACTGCACTTTCACCAACAATGCTCTCAACACCAGCGGCAACGGCGGTGCGGTGGGCACGGGGAATGGATTTTAGATTTGTGATTTGTCCACCAAAACAAAATCTAAAATCTGAAAAGTCCCGCAGGGACAACACTTCATTAACCGTAGGTTTTAACCTACGGAGACTCCGTTTCTCATTTCTTTTACACACCCCGTTATCCCGTAATTTCAAATAAACTATTCACGTCAAACGGTTTTGAGATTATGTAGTCTATTCCGATTCGTTTTAGTGTTTGAGTTTCGGATTGGCGGGGAGCGTGTTGCAGGCAACAGAAGGTTTTCGAGGTATGTTTGGTACGTTGTTTTTTTAGGATTTGGATTTCAGGTTTGGTTGGTGTGTCTGATAGGTCTGTTATTATCACACTGGTTTCGTTTGTTATTTCTTTCCAGTCGCCCACATTTGTTTTTATGTTATTTTTCTGGAACAGTTCATTCAGAAAATTATTCATTGTCCGGTCAGTGCCGAATGGGTATTCCTCTATTATCATCACTGATGTTGCTGAATTTGGTTGTACTCGCAGATTTTTGTAACGCCATAATGCCCATTCTTCGTCGCTTGCGGTTGTTGGTAGAGTGTTACCGGTTGCCAATAACTGTAATTCTTTGTTGGTTGTCTTACTCCACTGGTGGACGTAAATTCGGCGTTGTCCTGTTGGGACAACGCCTGTTCTTACTTCGCCTTCGCACCACGTATCAAGAATCACTACTACCGGAGTTAGCGGAAACAAGTTACGGAACGTTTTGTAATCAATGTTGTGTTCACCTGGTAAACTTTGCAACAGTACGAACAAGTCAACTACCGGTAATCCGTTTGTTTTCCATTCACTACAACGGGTAGCAAAACTGGTCAAGGTTGTAAACGTTGTGCAACTCGACCAACGTTCGATATCAGCGATGACCGCGTCGAACGATGTAGTTTGCTTACCGATTAAGATTATGTTTGGAGTCATAAATTACACGATGTTGTAACTATCTGTACTTTTCCAACGTAATACTTTGCGTTATCTTACCCTTTTCCGAATATGTCGCCCAAGTCTTTCGGTAGTTCTATGCCTCCGGTCATCTCTTGCATTTTTTCTGTGTGGATGTCTTTTGATTCTTGTATCGCGTCATTTACCGCTACGACTATCAGTTCCTCCAATAACTCTGTGTCCTGACCAGACAGTAGCGACTTGTCGATTTTGCACGATGTCATTTCGCTCAATCCGTTCACCTCTACCTCAACCAACCCGCCGCCCGCGCTGCCTTTTACGCGAGTCGTCAACAGACTTGCGTGGGCTGCCGCGGCGTTGTCTTTCACGTTTTTCATTATATCCGATATAAAATCCAGATTCATTGTTTTGCTTTTGTTAAGTTTGTAATTTGTAAATGTCACCCCAACTGACTAGCCGACGGGAATACAAGAAATGTATCCCGTCGGTTTCAACCAACGCAAGTGTGCGGTTGTTTCCGGTTATGTTGTTATTCCTCTTTATCTTCGCTCATATTTTTCACGTCAACCAATTGCGCTCCCAGCATTTCTGTTGCGGCTTTTATGATTGGCTTTTCCGCGGCATCTTTTATGTCCATCGCTCTTTGTTGCGACGGCTTAACTTTTTTTTCCTGCGGCGATGACGACGCGGTTGCGCTGTCGAGTTGGCAGTTTAGACGTGCCGACTTGCCCGCGAACAGTTGTAACGATGCCAGCAACTGCGGCAACTGCTGTTGGCAATACGTAAAACTCATCTTCATCTGCGGCGCGAAATTTACCACAAACGTTTCGGGCGAACGGAAGTTTACAGATACAAAATTTGCCGCGTGGTCAGCCAACATTCCGTTCAAACTGCCGACTGTCTGTTGCCAAACTTCAGCTGCTTTGTTGTCATCGAACGTTGATAAGTCTGGAGTTTTAGTTGACGATACAACTGGCGGTTGCGGTTTTTTGACCGGTACGTCGTCTGCACTAACTACATTTTTCACCACGTTATCCGTCCTGACTGACTGCGGCGGAACGTTTTTTTTTACGTCCGTGACGTTGTTTGTGATAACCGGCGTTGGCGCAATGCCCGTTACGGCTGACGTTGTGGCGATTGCTGGAATGTTGAACGTGCCGCCGCGAATTTGTTCTATTAACGCCGCCACATTTTGCAACTGTCCGAGATACGACATACGCACAAGTGCAAGTTCGGTGAGAATCCGCGACTGCGTACTTCTTTGCATACGAAACTGCGTTTGTTCGAGAATTTGCAGCGATGCCAGAACACGTTGCAAACCGAGTTGCGCCGCGGTTACTTTGAGTTCCTCATAACGTTGCGCGTCGCAGTAGAGCAACAAGTTGGGATTAACGCCCGTCACAACAACCATCAAATCGCGGAACAAACCCATAATTTGTTCAATCAACACCGTGAAGTCAACGCCTTCGCTTGCCGCCGCGTCGATTTCTGTGAACAGCAGCGACGTGTTCGTCTCGCGTATTCCCTGCAAGATATTGAACAACCGCGAGTCGTCCGCCGTACCGAGCATTTCGTTCACGTTACGAATCGCGATATGCTCCGGTGCGAACGACAGAAGTTGTTCGAGCAACGATTGAGCGTCACGCATCGAACCAGCAGCACGCCGCGCCAGCATCTCGAACACCCCGTCATCAGCGGTGACTTTTTCGTTTGAAGCGATTTCCGAGAGCCGTTTCGCAATTTCTGTCGTGTCGATACCAACGAAATCGAAACGTTGGCAACGCGAGAGAACTGTAATCGGAATCTTGTTTGGCTCGGTCGTACAGAAAATAAACTTAACGTGCGGCGGCGGTTCTTCGAGTGTTTTTAGCAGCGCGTTGAATGCCTCACGAGTGAGCATGTGAACTTCGTCGATAATGTAAATCTTGAACCGTGACTTGCTCGGACGAACGGACGCGTTTTGCCGCAACTGACGAATTTCGTCGATACCGCGATTGCTCGCACCGTCAATTTCTAGAACGTCAACATCTTCGCCCGTACTGATTGAATCGCAGATTTCGCATTTGTTACACGGTTCCGGTGTCGGACCGTTGACACAATTGAGCGATTTGGCGAAGATACGTGCGGACGAAGTTTTACCGACACCACGCGCACCGGTGAAAAGGTAAGCGTGTCCGATTTTGCCAGTGGTAATAGCGTTCGATAACGCCTGCGAGACGTGCGTCTGCCCGACGAGTTGTCCGAAGTCTTGCGGACGATAACGCCGTGCAACAACCTGATACGCCGCTGGTGTCGATTGTCCGATTGATTCGTGTGATTCGTTCATAGCAAGTATTATATCAAAAAAAGAACCTCGACGAGAAACCCCGTCACATGAGAGTTACCGCTTATGGCTGCTTAGTTTCCCACCTGACCAGGTTCACAGACTCCCATTGACGAGGTACCTCGTCAAGGTTCTTCAAAATCCAACGCAACAATAATTTTACACCATCAGACGGATTTGTAAAGGGGGCGGGGCAAAACAAATGGAGATATGGAGATAATCCCCTATCGTCGGGAACAGAGATATCTCGTACACAAATGGGCAACATTCATAATAGGCGTAACTTAATCCGCTATGTTTCGTCAACACAGTACCAATAACCATCGCCCTCACATTACACGCGATATGACCTTCTATACACGCGAACGAACCGTCAGCACTGTTGTCACAACCCCAAATGTCGAATGTTTTTTACCCAGTTTATCATTGTCGTCTTCAAACTTTAGGAAATTCTTCGATACCGAGACAGATTTTCGGTGTTTTATCCGCTTGTGTCATAATTACCGCATTTGACGCGGTTTTTTTGACTGTTGACATTCGATTTGTGTATTTAGGCGGCTCCGATTGTTTGTAGCCGTCGTTTTTGTAACCCCCTTTTGTTAAGGAGACATGACAATGAAAGTTTACCGTTTTGTGATGATGTTCGCGATTATGTTTGCGTTGACTGTTGCTGCATTCGCTCAACCGGGTGGCGGTGGTGGTAATCGCGGTGGTGGTCCCAGAGGACCGGGATTTGGTGGACCTGGTGGTCCCGGCGGTTTTGGCGGTGGTGGTGTGGAACGATTGTTCACAACAGACGCTGTTAAGGAGCGTCTAAAACTTTCTGATGAGCAAGTGACGAAAATTCAGGAAACGTTCAGAGAAATCAGAGAAAGTGGCAGATCAGAAGTAAATCGTTTCCCTGATTTGAGAAATGCGAGTGATGAAGAGCGTCGTAAAGCGTTTGAAACGATGCGTGAAGAAGGCGAAAAACGACAGCAAGAGAACACCGCAAAGATTGAAAAAATTCTTTCGCCCGAACAGCAGAACGAATTGAAAGTTGTTCGTTTCCAAATTTCTGGTGGTCTTGAAGCCAACCGTCCGTTGAATGTCAACGACCTTGACGCTCTTAATCTGACTTCCGACCAGAAGGCAAAAATCAAGACCGCTCTTGACGATGCCGGACGTGCGTTCCGTGAAGGATTCCAGCAGCGTCCAGGTCAAGACAACAATTTGTCGCAGGAAGAGCGTCAAAAGGCATTCCGTGAGATGCAAGAGCGTGGTGAAGCAATACGTAAAGTAACACGCGAAAAGGTCGAGGCAGTTTTAACTGCTGACCAGAAGGCGTTGGCGGTGAAACTTACCGGAGAGGGTAAGGAACTGCGTGACAAGTTGGATCTGCAGCGTGGTAATCGTGGCGGCGGACGTGGCGGTGAAGGTGGCGGCTATCGTCCGGGCGACAATTCGTGGAGACCCGGACAAGGTGCGGCTGGCGGCAATAATGACGGCGAACAACAACCCCGTGCGTTCCCGCGTGGTGCGGCTCCTGCTACACCTCCCGCTAACGACAACTAACAACTGACGGATAATACCGCACCGCCTGTACCGCTGGTTTTTCAAAAATTGAAGACCGGCGGTATTTTTTGAGTTATGCTATCGCCCGTCAGAATTTTGTTATGTTGACGTAATAATTTTGCTCGTTAGGTAATTTGCGTCATACGTTTCAACGCAAAGGAATGTTACCTATTTCCTTTTTTCGTTCGGTATTTCGGTATGGGGGTGTAAAAAGTTTGTAGGTATTTTGGCAGGGTATTCTATTGACAATCCCACGGGGCATTGTCGCAAAAAGTGGGGTGGTTATACAAAACCTACAAAAAATTTACACACCCTTCGGTATTGTAAGTTTCCTGCCCCTACTTGACGAAAAATTGTCTTGTGGTAGAATTTTGTGCTGAATTTGCGTGAGTTTGCGGGCATGGCGGAATTGGCAGACGCGCTAGGTTGAGGGCCTAGTAGGGGCAACCCTGTGGAGGTTCAAATCCTCTTGCCCGCATTTTGCAAGTTGTCGAGTATTTGCGGAATACCTGCCCCCTTCGTCTAGTGGCCTAGGACATCGGGTTCTCAGTCCGGTAACAGGGGTTCGATTCCCCTAGGGGGTATTGTGACGGTGCGATGGTTTTGTTGTTAGAATCATTGCAAGTGAACGTTGCACGTTAGCGTGAGGTCGCGTGACTGTCTCTGTAAGCCGATGAGAGATTGGTTCAAACAGATGTTTCGGTTGCTATTATTCAAATTTGTTGTTTTTGTTTTCATCGTTGGCACTAAAAAGCAATGTGTAAACTATCGTAATGCAAACCCTTTGTAATCATCAATTTAGGAAAAGTACGGTTAGCATGGTTCGCCATAAACATAAAATCGTTGTGGTATTTTTTTGGGTGTTTGGCTTTCAAAAATTGTTATTTACGGAGTTTTTCAACTGTTGCTAGAACGAAAAACCGTTGATGATGTTGATAAAGATCGTTCTATCACCAAAGATTCACGAGGTTTTTTGCATTTCGCTTTCTATAACCTTCCATTCGACGCGAATTCCTCTGCAAAATCGGTTATTGATTTTAGGCAATTTCTAAAAACCCCTCTTGCCCCGCGTCGAAAAAGTGATAGAATACTTCGCACGTTTTTTTGTCCGCATTTTTTATCCACTTACCAATCCCCCAAACAATGAGTCACTCACAC
>JAITST010000391.1 GCA_031287585.1 Planctomycetaceae bacterium
CTTGAAGTTTGTGTTGTAATGTCTCGTTACCCAATTTTCGAATCGCGGTGAAGAGAAAGTCGTCCCCAAGAATCAAACACCGTGTCGAGGACGTGACCGGAACTTGCGTTATCGCCAACGGTATCGGGTTCGGAGAGAAGGGCTTGAAATTTTTTGTGAAGCAGAAATTCGGTTGCTGAACGGGAGGTGAAGTGTTCATGTGACTTCCTTGTCTGTAAAAGGGAAATGGAGAGAAAAAAGCCATTATACCAATCCCCCACTAAAGTTTACACGCCCAAATATAGAATAGATCCGACAACTTCTAGAAACTTCGCCATTTCGTTCAGCAAGTTACGGATTTTACGGGGTTTGCTATTTTGAGCCGATAGGTTTTTAGAATCTGCTTTGAACCGGAAAGATAAAATGTCACCGCATACGCCCCGCTGTCCCCAATCGGAAAAATTGAAATATACGTGCAACGATTCGCGGGATGTGGTGTTCTTGTTCGATATTGTGTATAATTGGGGCTGTGAATTGGTTCATTTTGTTTTTTCCTTATCGTTACATCTTACGAGGTTTACTGTGATTACACAAACTTATTCTAGGTTATCTGCTTGTGGGTGCGGCTTTCTTTTGGCTGCGTTGTTTGTTTTGACTGGTTGCGGTAGTGGCTCGTGGACTAAACCGGAACCGTTACCGTTGCCGGAGGTTAGTCAGTCCGATGAAACTACCAAACCAACATCAGAATCGGCTAAACCGGAAAAATCAGTAGAACCGGTTGTCACAGATAAACCGGTAGATGTTCCGTCGGTAAAACCGGAAGTGTCCAAGCCAGTGGTTGTAGAAGAAAAACCACCGGTTAAACCTGAACCATCTAATCCGGAAATAGTTGCGGAAGAAAAACCGCCAGTCAAATCCGAACTACCAAAACCGGAAATCGTTACGGAGAAAAAACCGCCAGTCAAACCCGAACTACCAAAACCGAAAATCGTTGCGGAAGAAAAACCGCCAGTCAGACCCGAACTCCCGAAACCGGAAATCGTTGCTGATGAAAAACCGTTAGTCAAACCTGTTCCGCCGAAAACGGAAACTGTAACACAAAAGTTATCCGCTGTCCCTGCACCGCAACCAGCAGCGGTTGTTACCGAACCCAGCAACGATATTCCGACATCGCGAGATATTCCAGCAGTTCGGAATATCTCGCCAGTTCAAAACATTTCGCCTGTTCAAAATATCTCGCCGGTTCAAAACATTTCACCCGTACAAAATGTTCCACTTGACGAATCAACGTTAATGAAACCGCGTTCGTTGTACGTACAAGTTAAGTACACGTTACAAGCAGACGAGCAGCCGAAACAGGAAACACCGGTAGTCGAACAACCGAAACAGGAAACACCGATAGCCGAACAACCGAAACAGGAAACACCGGTAGTCGAACAACCGAAACAGGAAACACCAGTAGTCGAACAACCGAAACAGGAAACACCAGTAGTCGAACAACCGAAACAGGAAACACCGATAGTCGAGCAACCGAGACAAGAACCGCGTTCAACCGGACAACCCAGACAAGAATCACGCGGCTACGATTCGTCGCGTTCGCAAAGAACCACATCGTCAACATCGCCTTCACCGACTACAACGTCGTCATCGGCAACTACACCTTCATCGGCATCATCGGTTGATCCGAACAACCCCGTTCGGTTCCGGTTCAATTTCCGTCATCAACCTTGGAAGGACGTTGTTCAGTGGTTTGCCGAACAAGCGGACTTGTCGCTTGAAATCAGTAACTTCCCGTCAGGCACCTTCAACCTCACTGACCCCAATTTTTACACGGCTGAGGAAGCACTTGACATTATCAACAGCGTCCTATTGTTCCGCGACTACTCGATGGTTCGCAAAGGTAAAATGCTGTTTGTGATTTTTCTACCTGATGGTATCCCGCCGAACTTGCTCGAGCCGATTTCGCCCGACGAGTTAGACAAACGCGGAAAGTACGAACTGTGCCGCGTGTTGTTCACTTTGAGTCGCACGACCCCAGACATTATCCAAACGGAAGTCGAAAAAATGCTTGGTCCGCAAGGTTCGCTCGTCGTGTTGCCGAAGTCGCAACAGATTATGATAACCGAAACCGGCGGCACGCTCCGTGCGATTCGCGAGTTGGTAAAACGAATTGACGACCCCGCGGAGAAAGCGTCTAGCACTGTTCACGTTATCACGATGAAAAATATGACGGGTGACGAGGCACTCGCGGTGTTACGAAAGTTACTCGGAATTGAAGAGTCTGACCAAACGTTACGTGCGGCAGTTGACGCATCGGCGACAAAAATTTGGTTAACCGGTCGTGCTGATATGGTCGAACGCGCGAAGGAAATAATCGAGACTATCGACGATAATGTAGCCGAGTCGGGCAACGCGGTTGAGACTCAACTTCAATTCGAGGTTTATCCGCCCGGTACTGCTGACCCGAATACAGTTCTATCGATTATGCAAACGTTACTAGTTGGAATACCGGACGTGCGATTGTCGCTTGACACGAAGACTGGCGGACTTGCGGCTCTCGCTCACCCTGCCGAACATCGAACCATCAAGGCAACGCTCGAACAGATGCAGTTGGACGCACCGCAAACGGAAGTGATTCCGTTATATCGGTTGTCGCCGACGAACGCGGTTGATACGATAAAAAAGTTTTTGGTGAAGGATTCGTCTGACTCCAAAAGTTCGACGGCAATCGCACAACCAACAATAGAAGCCGACACTGCAAACCGTCAACTAATCGTTCGCGGCTCACGTGTTCAGATCGAAGAGATAAAGTTGCTGTTGCAGAAACTTGGCGAGAGCGGCAGCGTTGTGAAGGACAACCGGACAATCCGTCAGATTCCGTTGTCGCCAGCAGCGGCGGCGCTGGTGCTGGAAAAGTTGCAAGAGAATTGGAAGCCGGACACAAACGCGAATCAGTTGAAAATCGTGACACCGTCGGCAATCGTACCGTCAATGAGAGCGACACCAACGGTTGAAGAAAAGTCGTCTGAACCGCAACCGCCAACAAAGTCAATCAACGAGTTAATAGATGAATCGTTTCAACAAAAAGTACATGGTCCGTCAACATCAGTAACAAAACCAGTTCAGTACATAACGGCAGCGTTCAGTGTTGAAGACGATGAACCGGCAACTGACAAAACGACTGCACCAGCAGACAACAATGAACTGACTCTTCTACGCGAGGAAGTCAGTTTGCTTCGTGAACAGATTTCGTTAATGAAACAACAAACCGCGACACAAACAATCGTTCAACCAAAGCCGGAGCAAGCGACAGTCCCGCAACCGAAACAATCGTCTGAACCAGTTCCGCCAGTTGTAGTCTCAATGTCGCCGGGCGGTCTTATGATTGCCTCTGACGATACGGAAGCATTGAATCGTGTTGAGGAGTTGGTAAGGATGTTGTCAGACGAATCGGTTCTCGGCAGGTTACAACCAGGTATTTATTATCTGAAAAATTCGACTGCCGAAGTTGTGAAGCAGACAATCGAAACGATAATGGGTAGCGGTTCGTCGTCTAGTTCCGGCAATTTGCCCGGTATTGAGAGTGAATACTCGTCTGAACTATTGCCGCTTGTTGCGTCGGGCGTGTCATTCGAGGCGACGGGAACGGTGACGATAACAGCCGAGCCGCGTTTGAATGCGTTAATCGTACAGGCGAATCCGGTTGACCATCGGACAATTGAGAAACTGCTGTTACCGTTGCTAGACCAAGAGGATTCGTCTGCGAACAGTAAAATTCGTCCGAAAGTACGGATGATAAAACTGAACTTCATACAAGCGGAGTATGCGTTGACAAAGGTAAAGGAAGCGTTTGCGTCACGGCTCGAGGGTTCGAGCGGCAGCGGTGGCGGTGGTAGAGGAAACGGTCGCGGTGAAGGTGGACAACAACAAATGCCGCAACCACCGCAGATGCCGAATCCCGAAATGCTACAAAACATAATGAGCCAAATGCGGGGCGGCGGTCGGGGCGGAGTAACGGGCAGAGCAGGCGCAACGCTAAAAGAAGCGGAAGCCAAAATGACGTTGTCGATAGACGCACAGTCGAACTCGTTAATAGTTTACTCACCGGAATCGCTCTATTTAGATGTAGAAGATTTTGTAAAAGCACTTGACAGCCAAGGTGAACAACAAGAGATTGTAACGGAAGTTATTCACCCGAAGCACGCAAGTACGGCAACGGTTAGTAAGATGTTAAGCGAAGTAAGCGGCGGACAAGTTACCGTATCGACAATAAACGCAAGCGGTTCACAGGGCGCATTAGATGGTTCAATCCAAACCAGCGGCAGCGGACGAACCGGTAACGCAAATCGTCCATACGGCGGCGGTATCACTCCGTTTGGCGGTGGCGGTTTCACACCATTTTCGATCCGACCGGGTGGCGGAACTATGGGGGGATTACCAATGTTCGGGGGTGGAATGGGCGGCGGTAATTACGGTGGTGGCAGAGGCGGGAGATGAAATTTTCCGCAAGGGACGCGGACAGCCCGTACCGAATCGGCATTGATATTGGTAACGGAACGTTTGTAAACATTATGTGCAAAATCACTATTCCCCCTAATTTTTTTATAGGGATGAACGATGACGTTTTCTTATTCCAAACGTAGAGACGCGGCACGCCACATCTCTACGATAACATCCACTGGCAAATAAAAAGTGTTAGTTCACCACCGTTCAGTCGGCGATGAAAGTTTGTTCTATACGACACGCGTCGACTACTTCCGTTCAACGAACGGATGCCTACCTTCTGAAATTTCATTTATAGTTTGAGAATTTTTGTTATCGAATCCATCGGTGTTTTTTACAGTTGCACGGATAGAAACATCGAGTTTCCGTGCTTGATTTCTCGGATCACCGCGATAAACGTAAATGATTCCGATATTAGCCGTCTTGATTCCTGCCGTACTCCCAGTATCGAAATTACAAAATAGTTCAGTTACGGCTTGGGGAGCTAATTCGCCGGATTGATAGAATATTTCCGTACAAGAACAACTTTTAATCACACGCAATATTTCCAATGGATAGCGGGACGTATTAGTCAACTTAAATGAACAAAATTTGATATCGGGTTCAACATCACCGAAATCAATCTCCGCTGGTTTGGCTGTCAAGACTTGAGTATCTTCCGTTTTCGAGTCAAAATACAAAACAAGAAGACCAAACAACGAACCGAGACAAACTAATCCGAAAAAAATACTTCCGATAAGAAAACGATAATGCTTGATAAAGGTAATCATGTCTAGGTTTTGTTGTTGCGTTGACGGTTCCAAGCACGGAGGAATTGAACCAAAATGATAGCGAAAATAATCAAAGCGTTGACGAGAACAATATAAACGAAACGGTTGTTCATTTGTACTACTCCGTGAGAATCGTTATCGTATCCCAATCCGACGATTTGCTTTCCATCCCAAATTAACTTGCCCTTCCCGGGCGGCGGAGAATCAAGATGCCACTCTACTGGACAGTTCGGTTTCAACTCTGCAATATTCTCCAAAGAAAACCGCTCCGCTGGTATCGGCTGATTGATAGACTTGTATTCTATCGTTCCTTCTTCATGCCCATAAAGTTTATCACCGCGAGTCTGAGTATAAGTCCAACTCGATAATACCAGATACCGCTCTTTACATCTCGCGATAATTCATTCGTCAATGTTGATACGAACGGGGAAACCTCGGCTTGTTTAATATCACCGTTTAAGACAGCATCCTCGAGACGTACAACCGTTTTTCGAATCAAGTTTCCATGAGATCTATCAAACCAATATGTTTCTTGACCTTTCAGACGTTCCGATCGAAGATATTCGATTTTTTCTTTTCCATGCAGTTCCTTTCCGTTTGATAACAATTAAAGGCGTAAGTTGCCGTTCTATCGTTAGTATGAACGACCATCATTTTATCGTTATCAAAAACAATGTTTAATGTTTTCCGAGCGGAAAGTGAGGGTTGTTCTTCATTCGTTGTATTAAAGTTTAGAGTTAGTTCTCCTCGCTTAATTTTTTTCATGTTTGTCAAACACTCATCGGTAATCGAACGGACTCTCTGCATAACAGAATCATCTGCCCAAAGATTTTCTCCCGCATATTCCAACAAAAGAAATACACCAAATAAACAAAGAAAAAACAATAAGTTTAAGCGATTCATATTTATCCTTTCACAAAAAAACAAGTTGAACTGCTGAATAAACAATCAATCGGAACAGGAAGCGGCAGCATACGCATAACTAGTGACAGTTTGAAAACTAGGTTGACATGTCTTTATCAATTTATCATTAATGTATTCATCTTTAATCGAACAAGTACAAATAACATAACACACGGGCGCAGAATTGGAGACAATCTGCGAACCATTTTGTTCGATAAGTTGATAAGCAGCATCTTCACCATGCATTAACTAGCCCCGAGTCGGACAAATCTGCGAATTACCTGCACAATATCCATTGTTATATTCCGGCAGGGCTTCGGGACAAGCCGCATTCCCGTCGTAAAATTAGGACATCCCGCCACAGCGAATATGGTATTTATGCAGAGCAATGCGACAATCAAACAAATGGAAACCGCAACGGACAGACGATCAATAAAATGTTTCATAGTAATCTTCCTTTAATTTGGTTGAAAATTAACAAAGTTGGTACTTCACAAAACATTAAAGTACAAAAACCAACTTTAATTACGCCGTTATACATCTGTTTTTATCAATGTCAATAGACAATTTCTAAAGGCGGTAAAATGGGTGTGTAAAACTTAGTTATTTTTATATTTTCCAACAATAATTCCATCGTTTTGAGTATATTGCGGTACAGATGACCGCCATTTTTTCTGCCCGTTGTTTCCGCCAACATGCTCCTGTCTGTTTCAACCTCCTCCCTACTAAGTTTTTGCACGTCCCTTCCACAACACCGCTTCCAAACGCTCTGCCGTGTTGCCGAACAATTTCGACGAAAGATTCCATATCCAATGCACCCCATCGCCAAACACCGGCACGTTGCCGCCAACTCACAAATTCAAACGAAACACCTTAATCTTCCGTAAATTCCTCCATCTTACCCAGCGTTACAGTTGCCATATTGACTGTCGGCTTGTGCAAATTCCGATGACACCAATCTTGCGGCAACCGTTTTTCTTTTGTATTGTGGGTTTGCGTTTTTTTACAGTGGGGACATTGCTTTCGGGTTGTTTTTCGGCATTGTTGATGCGTTTGGAGTTTGTGTTGTAATGTCTCGTTACCCAATTTTCGGATTTCGAATGGAGGTAAAAAGAAAGTCGTCCATGTCATCGAGGACATGACCGTAGAGAGCATTATCGCCAACTGTATTGAGTTCGACCAGAAGGGCTTAAAATTTTTCGAGAAACAGGGATTCTCTTACTGAACGAGAGGCGATAGTAAACATGGGACTTCCTTGTCTGTGAAAGGGAGAAAGAAAAAAAGACATTATACCAATCCCCCACTAAATTTTACACTCTCATTTGTGTGGGTGTATAAAAATTAGTGGGGAATCCATTGTAATAGTTTTTTAACCACGAACCTCGCGAACCACACGAAACAATTAATTTATGATTTTAGATTTTGTTTTAATACACAAATTCACAAATCTAAAATAACCCGTTCGTGCGGTTCGCGAGGTTCGTGATCAATCATTGCATTTAATCGAAAATAAAATCTCCAATTTATTTTTACACACCCATTTGTGTATTTGTGTCAGATTTTTCTCTACCCGATTGAATCGTGTTTGTGTTTGTGGTATCATTTCTGTTCGGGCTTGTATTGATGCAGAGACGTATCTAACTATAACACTACTACACAACAACAGCGAGGTACTAATGGATATTTTTGGTGAACAGGGTATTACTTTTGATGATGTTTTACTTGAACCGCGTTATAGTGAAGTTGTTCCGTCTAACGTTGATATTGGTACTCGTTTGACGCGACGGATTTCTTTGACTATTCCTGTTATCAGTTCCCCAATGGATACTGTCACCGAGTCGGCGATGGCTATTGCTCTTGCTCAACTCGGCGGACTTGGTGTCATTCATAAAAATCTTACGATAGATGCGCAGACTGAGGAAGTTGCACAAGTTAAGCGTTCCGCGAATGGTATCATTCCGCATCCCGCTACGTTGCCGCCGACTGCGCAAGTTAGTGAAGCACGTGAGATTATGAATACTGCGGGTGTTTCGGGTGTTCCGATAGTTGAGGCAGACGGGCGGCTTTGCGGTATTATCACACGGCGTGATTTACGCTTTCTGGAAAACTGGTCATTACCTGTGTCTGACGTTATGACTTCCACAAACCTTGTAACTTCCACAGGTAACGTAACTCTCGCGGATGCCGAAAAAGTATTGATGGAAAAAAAGGTAGAGAAACTTCTACTAGTGGACGAAAACAACAGACTAACGGGACTGATTACTATCAAGGACATCGACATGATGCGCCGTTATCCTCTCGCTACCAAAGACGCGCTCGGACGATTACGAGTAGGTGCCGCGGTTGGAGTTTACGATTACGAACGTATCGAACGGTTATTACAAGTTGGTGTTGATGTGTTGGTAGTTGACAGTGCGCACGGTCATTCGTCAAACGTTATCGAAACTGTTCGCAAGATAAAAAGTCAGTATGACATTGACGTTATCGCGGGTAACATCGCAACGGGTGAAGGTTGTAAGGCGTTGATTGATGCTGGTGCGGATGCTGTTAAGGTCGGTATAGGACCAGGTTCGATTTGTACTACGCGTGTTGTTTCGGGTGTTGGTGTACCGCAGATAACTGCTGTTCATCGTGCGACGGAAGCGGCAAAGGGGAGTGACGTTTCGATAATCGCGGACGGCGGAATACGTTATTCAGGCGACATAACAAAAGCGATAGCGGCTGGTGCGAATGTTGTAATGCTTGGCGGTTTGCTTGCCGGATTGGACGAAAGTCCGGGCGAGTTGATACTGTATCACGGACGAACGTTTAAGTCGTATCGCGGTATGGGGTCGATGGGAGCGATGGTGAAAGGTTCAAGCGAACGGTATCGCCAGTCGTCGGGTTCGGGACCGGATAAGTTAGTGCCGGAGGGTGTTGAAGGACGCGTACCATATCGCGGACAACTCGCACCGTTTTTATATCAACTTGTTGGTGGTTTACGTGCTGGTATGGGATATTGCGGTACGAAAACAATTGACGAGTTACGGACACGGGCTCGGTTTATTCGGGTCTCGGATGCAAGCGTGAGAGAGAATCATCCTCACGACATTGTAATAACACAGGAAGCACCTAATTACAGTACAGACGATAATTGACAACTGCATGAGGCGGTAATGTTAATGTGTCTGCTAAATAAAAAATCCAGATTGAGGGAAGGAGTTCTCAATGAAATTGCGGTTCAAAGTTGTAATGTTAGTTTTTGGTTTGTTCACGGCTGTTGGTGTGATGTCGGCGGCAGTGAACGCGGACGATGTTCGTTGGAAGAAACCAAATCAGTTGCCGAAAGTTTCCAATTCAAAGATTGTTCAGGTTGTTTACAACGAACAGTTTGAACAAGTCGAGACGGCACCTGTTCCAACGACACAGCCCCAGTTGACACCATCTCAATTGGATACTATCTATCCTGAAAAACGTCCGCAAGCACAAGAGGCGGTTGTACCATCGGCTCCGTTGCCGCAACTGGCACCGATGCCAACTGGTATATATCCGATTCCGACGATTGCCCCGTCAACGGTAACACCAGCGTTACCGGCACAAATTAGTGACAATTCGACGATAGGGTCGCAAGTGGTAAATACGATTATTAAATGCCCAGCCGACATCGGTATTCGTTCGATACGTGATGTCAACTACGACATTCGTACAAAGGAAGGCGAATTGTTGCCGCAGGAATGTCCGCTTGCACCGCATGTTTACCAGCCACGTCAGTTTAGTTTGACTTGCTATCGTTGGAAGGCAGCCGCTCTTTGCACGAAGGGTGCGTACTTTGAAGACGTACAGCGCGAACGTTACGGTCATACAATTTGTCCGGCGTTGCAACCGATATGTTCTGGTGTACGGTTCCTGGCGGATGTTGTTTTGCTGCCGTACAAGATGGGACTCGAAACACCGAACGAATGTGTTTACACGTTAGGACACTATCGCGTAGGAAATTGCGCCCCGCACACGTTAGACCCGCTTCCGCTATCATTGCGCGGAGCGTTGTTTGAAGCAGGAGCGGTTGTCGGTGCCGCATACTTGATTCCGTAGTTATTAGTTGTAGTGGTTGTTGTACCGGGTACGTTCGGGAGGGCGTATCCGGTTTATTGGCGTATTGGGTTACGTTCCAAACAGCGTGCAAACGAAATAAAAGACCAAAGCGTAAGCGGAAAAATAACAATCACACCGCTACGGTTGCGAATCAGTTTTGGGAATCTCTGTTTTCGGGGTGAGTTGTCTTTCAACGTATTCTTGGTCAAACTTGCGGAGAAGTTTGAGTTCTACCGTTGTTTGTTTTCCGTCGCGTTTTTCCACAGTGACGTTTTTACTGTCAGAGGAAATAAATTTTGGACAACTTCTAAAAACCCCCTTCTCCCACGCCGAAGATGTGATAGAATACTCCGCGTGTATTTTTTTCCCACATTTTTCCAGCCTCCTGCCAATTTTCAAACAATGAGTCACTCTCACGGTTAGTATTCTTTTTTTGATGTTGAAACGCCTCAATCAAGCCGTCGACTGGGAGATGTTTCGCGATGCCCTCAACAGCGTTCGTCGCAAACACGATTCGTCGAAAAAGGTGGGCGACCGCCGTTTGATGTTGTCTTGATGTTCAAGATTCTCGTTCTGAAGTCCACTTACAATCTCTCCGACGAATCCACCGAATTGTTGATTTGCGACCGGTTGTCGTTCCGTGAATTTCTCGGTTTGTCTCTTGCCGACACAGTCCCCGATGCCCGCACGATTTGGCTCTTCGCCGAAACACTCAAGTCGGAAAACATGGAACGTCATCTGTTCGACTTGTACAACGAGGAGTTATTCAAGCAAGGTATTGAAGTGAAGGGTGGCTGCATTATTGACGG
>JAITST010000392.1 GCA_031287585.1 Planctomycetaceae bacterium
GCCGCACATTTCGCGTACTTGAACATAGCGGACGGTTGCAACCGTGGGTGCAGTTTCTCCGCGATTCCGTCAATACGCGTACGGTTCGTCAGAAAACCGTTCGATGTAGTAGTTGACGAGGGAAAGCGGCTCGCGGATTCGGGCGTGAAAGAGATTTCACTCATCGCACAGGAGACGACGTATTACGGTGTTGACTTGTATGGTAAGCCAACGTTGTCAAAATTAATTGAGCGTCTGGAACAAATTGACGGCATCGAATGGATTCGTTTGATGTACACATATCCGTTGTTATTCGACGACAATCTAATCGCACACTTCGGAGCGGGCGGCAAGTTGCTGCCGTACCTCGACATTCCGCTTCAACATTGTAACGACGAAATTTTGAGTCAGATGAAACGTGTCGTGACACGTAAACAAACCGAACAACTTTTGCAACGCTTGCGTGAAAGTAGTAACGATTTGGTTTTGCGAACATCACTGATTGTAGGTTTTCCGGGTGAGACTGACACGATGTTTAATGAGTTGACAGAGTTTGTGAAAAAGTGGAAATTTGAACGAGCGGGAATTTTCAGGTTCTCGTCAGAAGACGGAACGGCGGCTTCAAAACTGGATAACAAAGTCCCGCAGAAAGTTATCAACCAACGTTACAACGAACTGGAAAAGGTTCAACAGGAACTAACGAAACGTTACGCGAGACAGCAAATCGGAAAGCAAATCGCGGTAATTATCGACGCGCCGTTTGAAGAAACAAACGGCAAAATAGTAGCGGATTGCTTCATAGGACGCGCAAAATCCGACGCACCAGACATTGACCCATACATAATAGTCGGCGGTCAAACCGAAGTCGGCAGAATTGAAAAGTGTGAAGTCGTTGAAGTGTCAGGGAATAATTTGGTTGCGGTGATATGACAGTGTACAATTTTATTGCATTATTTTACTGCATTATTTTGCAACGACTGCATTAAAATTAAGCACGGCTGTACTTCTTGTGGTTTTTATGATATATTTTATTTTACAGAACTTAACGTTAAAAACGACATAAAATTACGAATGGCGTAATTTTTGCGACAAATTTCGTGTGCAGATGCTCGGTTGCTGTCTGTACAGATATAAAATGTCAGTCAAATCCTATAAAACGAAAGGTAATTCCATGTTCACTTCCCTCTCCTTATCTAAATCCGCCTTTTCAACGTTTCGCGGTATTAGACATACTGCATTTCTTTCTGTGTGTACTGTTTTGTCCTTGTCGTTTTACATAAGTGCTATTGGCGGATATTGTTGTGGATGGAGTTTTAAAAAAAGACAGCGGCTATTACGGCAGCAATTATGGTGATTATACGCTCAATAATAGTGCCGGAACAGTTGTAGTGGATGAAAACAGCACGTTGACCAGTTGGGCTACCATTGATAATCTCATTACCGAAGATCAGACAGTGGCGGTTGAAAGCCATAGCAACATCAAAAATTTAACTATAGGCGGTGGACATGTTTATAATTATCAGAATATAGGGACGGCCGTAGTCAACAGAGGAAGTCTGGGCAATGGTGGTTGGGATACAAATAACAATGCAGGTAGCCCAATAACGGGAGCAACTGTCAGCAAAGTAATCCTCAACGGCGGGAGTGTAATAAATTTCGCTCACTCCGAAAGCATTGGTCCTTATGAACGTGGACAAATTGACTCGGTAGTTATTAATAGCGGAAATTTGACAAATTACGGTTATGTCAAGGAGGTTGAATTTTATAGCGGAAGGATTATTCTTGACACAAAAGACAGTCAGTCAGATAGATAATCTTTATGTGAGAGGAAACGGAACACTATATGTTTCATATTCACCGTTAGAGAGTTCGATTCAGAATGTTTGGTTTGATATGAGTGAAATGTCAAAGATAACGTTTGGCAACGAAAGTAGTGCTAATTATTTCGGAAATGTTGCTGGTGGGGTTTATCTGGACTTTACAAATGTAGTGCTTTCGGCTGATTACGTATCTTTTGATATGAATGACCGTTTTTCGACCTGGAAAGATGTGTGGCAAGGGTTATTCGGATTAACAGATGCGGAAAATTATCAGTACTACTTTGACAGTGAAGAAGGAAATATGCTGTGGATAAAATTAAACATTAATCCAGACCCAGTCGTTCCTGAACCGGCAACGATATTAATCTTCGGTCTTGGTATTAGTACCGCGGCTTTAGCCCACGTTGTACGCCGCAAACGGAAATAAGAAAAGAATATCGCACTGTTTGTTAGGATGTTTGTAGTATTTTCACAGACATAGTAATATCAATCGCGAGAGCACGAAGAAAAATAGGCTTGTTCGGAAACTAAAACAAGTCGTTGGAATTGTTGAAAAATGCGGGATATTTTGTTTGCCCCCAATACTTATTTTCTCTATTCTCACGTTTCCGAACAAGTCTAATGAATTTTTTATACTGCGAAACGCTAAAAAACTGACATTCAGTCATAGCAACCAACTTTGTTCCCAGTTGCCATGATCGTTTCAAAATGTCATTTGATTGGCGTTTCGCAGTATAGATTCTGTGTTTGTGGCACAAACATTTCTGTTGATGTCAATGTGTACACATTGCTATCTAAAATATACCTTACAACATCATCACATCAATATTTTTTGGTTTGAAATTTTGGATTAAATAATTTTTTTACATCGGATTTATAGTTTGTATTGACTTGCTACAAACATTCATTGATTCCGTTTTTGAAATTTTCAAAAGTTTTGTGGTAGGTGTTGTACAAACATTACTTCTTGACAAACTTTCACAATCTTTCAATCCAATCGAAGTTCGGGCGATAACTCGGAACTTTCAACATTTCTGTTCCCTTGCATTGCAAGTAAATTTCTAATACACTATAACGGAGCAACGTTGCTATTGTAATAATGTTTACTGGCGTTGCAAGGTGTATAACACGTTTTGTTTTAAGGGTGTGTAAAAATTAGTGGGGGATCCATTGTAAATAGTTTTTTCACCACGAAGACAAAATCCCCATTTATTTTTACACACCATTGTTTCAAAATTTTCCGACCCCGTAGTGTTGCAATCGCGTAATTTCTGTTATAATACTATTCCGTTTTGAAACCGGTTTCGGTTTCCTCATTATTTAACAGAAAGGGATAACTTCATTATGGACAACCATGAATTGATTCAAACTTTACAAGAACAGAACGACAACAAGATTGTTATGCTTGTCTCCGATGGTATCGGCGGCTTGCCGCTTAAGCCGGGTGGTAAGACTGAACTCGAAACGGCGAAAACCCCGAATCTCGACGCTCTCGCTAAAATTGGTGTTAGCGGTATGTCAACGCCGATTAAACCGGGTATTACGCCGGGCAGCGGTCCGGGACACCTTGGTATTTTTGGTTACGACCCGATGAAGTACATCATCGGTCGCGGTGCTTTGGAAGCGGCTGGAATCGGGTTTGCGTTGGGACCGAACGATGTCGCGATTCGTTGCAACTTTTGTACAATCGACAAAACGGGCAACATTAGCGACCGACGTGCGGGGCGTATTCCGAGTGACGAAAGTGCCGCGGTGGTAAACATTTTGAAACAGATTAAATTGCCCGATGTCGAACTGTTTGTTGAACCTGTGAAGGAACATCGTTTCGTGCTGGTGATTCGTGGAAAAGGTCTCGGCGGAAACGTTGCTGATACCGACCCGCAAAAAACAAGTGTGCCGCCGCTCGACCCGATAGCGCACGACGACGAAAGTAAGAAAACGGCAGAGTTGGCGAAGGAGTTCTACAACCAAGCGAAGAAGTTGTTGGCTGACCAACCAAAGGCAAACTGTTTGACAATGCGAGGGTTCGCGAAACGTCCGGCGTTACCGTCTTACAAAGAGTTGTATGGTTTGAACGCTGCGTGCATTGCGGTTTATCCGATGTACAAGGGTTTAGCGTCGCTGGTTGGAATGGAAGTTATCGGTGAGGCGAAAACGCTTCAAGAAGAAATTGATGTTCTCGAAAAACGTTGGAACGATTACAACTTTTTCTTCGTTCATTTCAAATATACCGACAGTCGCGGCGAGGACGGCGACTTCGACGCGAAAGCGAAGATGATAGAAGAACTGGACGCGATTGTACCCAGAATCACGGCATTGAAGCCGTCGTGCTTGGTTGTGACAGGCGACCATAGTACGCCCGCAAAGATGGCATCGCATAGTTTCCATCCGGTACCGACGCTAATGGTGTCGGAGATAGCGAGAACGGACGACGTTCAAGAGTACGGAGAAACGGCGGCAAATCACGGCGGATTGGGGCACTTCGACGCTATGTACATTATGCAACTTGCAATGGCACACGCGGAACGGCTCGCAAAGTTCGGAGCGTAAAAACCACAACGAGGCGGGTAATTGTTTTGTTACCCGCTTTACATTTTGCTTTTTGATTTGTTTTTCGATGTAATAACTTGTAAGTATTCGCGGATATTTTTCATAACCACCCTTCCCCTAAATATAATGCCTACACAAGAAGTGCTTGATGCGATACCGCATCGCGACCCGTTTTTGTTTGTCGATGAAATTGTCGAACTAAAAGAAGAAGAGATACTTTGTAAGAAGACTTTTACAGGCAACGAAACGTTTTTCCAAGGACATTATCCCGGATTTCCAATCGTGCCGGGCGTGTTGCTTTGTGAGGCGGCGTTGCAGAGTGGTGCAATACTCCTAACAAAAATTTTCGCCAACGAAAACATCGGTCCCCGTCTGCCGGTAGTAGCGAAGACCGAGCAGCTGCGTTTCAAACAAATAGTGCGACCGGGCGATACAATAATGATGCACGTAAAGTACAAAGAGAAAATGCAATCAATGTACTTCCTGCGTGCAAAAGTAACACTAAACGACAAACCAGCGTTACAATTCGACTTCGCGTGCGCACTGACCGAACGACCGCAGTGATATTCGTATAACGCTAAAATCATTTCTGACTTATAGAATACGAGATTTATTATGTCATTACCAGATACAACCGGTGCATCGTTTGAACGTGCGTGGGCGGCGATAGAAAGACTTGCCGAGCAGCAAAATGAACGTGCTAAAAAAAGTGACGCAGAAATGGAAGAGTTGCGCAAACGAACCGCTGAAACACAGGAAAGCCAAGAAAAACTGACGACAGCAATATATCTTCTCATAGATGAAATCAAGGAAGATATAAAAGATTTGCGGGCAAGCCGGAAACGTTTTGACCGTGAGATGGGAAAATTGTCACAGCGGTTTGGTGATATTATTGAGGAAATTTTCAAACCGAATTTAGCGAAGAAGTTCAAAAAACTTGGTTTTGAATTTGAAAGAGAAAATTTGCGTGTTAAGATTGAATCAGACGGAAAAATTATACTGGAATTAGATATATTTCTTGAAAACGGTGATTCAGTTATGGTTGTTGAAGTCAAATCGCATCCAACGGAGCGTGACGTGACAGAGTTGGTTAATCGTATCAAACGGTTGCGCGAATATCTCGACGCGCGTAACGACCATCGAAAAATTTACGGTGCAATCGGCGGAATGAAAATAAGCAGGAATGTCAAAGAATATACGATGGTAAACGGTATGTATGTAATAGAACCCTCTGGTCGTTCAGTCCGCATCTGCGAAACGTCATCCGATTTTCACGCAAGTTACTGGTAAAAAACAATCACTACTCACAATCCAAAAAAATGTTACACACAGACGAAATCCTCTCCACTATCCGTATGTTACACGACGAGCATCTTGACGTTCGTGCTGTTACGTTGGCACTTAACCTGAATGACTGTGCCGCTCCGGGTATTGACCACGTTTGCCGCAAAGTTTATCACAAGATAACGTCACGGGCGCGAAATCTTGTTTCGATTTGTAACGAGGTCGGCGGCAAGTATGGTATTCCTGTTACGAACAAACGTCTCGCAATTTCGCCCGCGTCTGCGTTGCTTTCCGGTCACGGGACTAATGCTGCGGTCGAACTTGCGAAGACACTTGACCGTGCGGCGGCGGATTGCGGTATCGACATTGTCGGCGGTTTTTCCGCTCTCGTTCACAAAGGGATAACCAACGGCGACCAAGTTGTTATTGAATCGTTGCCGGAAGTTATGGCGGCTACGAAACGTGTTTGCGCGTCGATAAATGTTGCGTCGCGGAAAGCGGGAATAAATATGTCCGCGATTCATCTCGTCGGACAAACGTTACCGAAGATAGCCGAAGCAACAGCAGACCAACGCGGATTCGGTTGCGCGAAACTCGTAGTGTTTGCGAACATACCGGAAGACAACCCGTTCATGGCTGGTGCGTATGTCGGAGCGGGTGAACCGGAGGAAGCAGTGAACATCGGCGTTAGCGGACCGGGCGTTGTTGACTGTGCGCTCAAACGGCGTATCGCGTTTGCGGAAGCAAACGGCAAACACCTCACTCTCGGCGACCTTGCGGAAGAAATCAAACTTACGTCGTTTCGTGTTACACGTGTTGGCGAGTTGATAGGACGCGAAGTTGCGGAACGGCTCGGGGTCGTGTTTGGAATTGTTGACTTGTCGCTCGCGCCAACGCCAACGGTCGGCGACAGTATCGGTGAGATTCTTAAAACACTTGGTATCGCGAAGTTCGGTGCGCCGGGTTCAACTGCGGCGATTGCGATGTTGAACGACGCGGTGAAGAAGGGCGGCTTGTTCGCGTCGAGTTCGGTTGGCGGTTTGAGCGGTGCGTTCATACCGGTTTCGGAAGATTCAACGTTAGCGGCAGCGGTAAAGCAAGGTTATCTTACGTTGGAAAAACTCGAAGCAATGACATCGGTTTGCAGTGTCGGACTGGATATGGTACTGATACCGGGCGACACGTCGCCGGAAACAATCGCCGCACTGATAGCCGACGAAATGGCAATCGGTGTAATCAACAACAAAACAACAGCCGCACGCCTGATACCGGTACCCGGAGCAAAGGCAGGCGACTGGGTTGACTTCGGCGGCTTGTTCGGTGCGTCGCCGGTACTTGAAGTACCAAACGTATCGGCGAGCGACAGTTTTGTACGATTCGGAGGCAGAATACCGGCACCGCTTCAATCGCTGGGGAATTGATGTTCGACTACACGTTACTAAACCGCGATTCGCAAACCGCCGCCCGTCGCGGACGTTTCACAACTCCGCACGGTGCTGTCGAATTACCTGCGTTTATGCCTGTCGGTACACTTGGTACTGTCAAAGGTGTACCGCTTGAATTGCTCGAACGAACAGGTTCACAAATTATTCTTGGTAACACGTATCATCTCGCGTTACGCCCCGGTGAAAAGGTTGTCAACAAACTCGGCGGCTTACACAAGTTTTGCGGCTGGACGAAACCAATTTTAACCGACAGCGGCGGCTTCCAAATTTTCTCACTCGCAAAAATCCGAAAGATAACCGAAGATGGTGCGGTATTCCGTTCGCACATTGACGGCAGTCTTGTCAACTTATCACCAGAACGCGCAATCGAAATCCAGCAACAACTCGGTAGCGACATCGCGATGGTTCTTGACCACGTTGTAGCGTTACCGAACGAACGAAACGTACTGGAAGACGCGATGCAGCGAAGTGTCCGATGGGCGAAACGTTGCCGTGATTACCAGTCGGATGAATCGCGCGAACAACAAGCGATTTTCGGAATAGTACAAGGCGGACTAGACGCAACGTTACGTAAGTCGTGTGCCGAACAGTTGGCAGAGTTGGACTTGCCGGGGTACGCGGTAGGCGGATTGAGTGTGGGTGAAACACCGGAGGAAATGTATGACGCATTAGATTTCACAGTACCGTTTATGCCGAACAACAAACCGCGTTACTTAATGGGAGTTGGTCGTCCCGAAGACATTCTGAACGGAGTAGAACGCGGCATTGACTTATTCGATTGCGTAATGCCAAGCCGCAACGGACGTAACGCGATGGCATTCACAAAACAAGGAGCATTGCGGTTGCGTAACGTAATTCATCAGTGCGACACGCGACCGCTTGAAGATGATTGCCCGTGTCCGGCGTGTAAACATTCACGCGGATATTTACGTCACTTGTTTCAGTCGGGTGAAATGCTGGGACCTGTTTTGTTGACAATCCACAACATAACACACTACCAACGCCTAATGTCAGACATCCGTACATCAATAGTACAAAACAACTTCGCAACGTTTTATAAAGAAAGAATGGAAGCGTATGCTGGCGAAACGTAAATAGAGAACAACTATGACAACAGAAAAATCTCAAATCCGCAACGAAGTAAAACAACGTCTATCAAAGTTGTATAACAAATCCGTGTTCTCTGAATCTATCCTCGAAAAACTTTCGCGTCACGAATTGTTCTGTCAGTGTTTGCAATCAAACAAACCGGCAGACAATATGTTAATGGGTTACGCTGAAATTCAAGACGAACCGCCTTTGCTTGCGTATCTTTTTCAAACGTTACCAAACGGTTTTGTGTTACCGCGTATTGAAGGTAACGATATTTGTCCGGTGCTGGTACGTGTTTCCGACGAACTCGTAAACGTTCCGCCATACGGCATCCGCGAACTACGTAACGAACTGGCAACAAAGCCGGAACGCCGTGTAAATGTTGAACAACTGGCGTTGGTAATTGTACCCGGTCTGGCGTTTGATAAACGTTGCAACAGACTAGGACGCGGGCGCGGTTACTACGACCGTTTCCTAAAAACGTTACCCCAAACCGCAAAAAAAATAGCACTCGCCTACGATACGCAATTCATAGATTCCATCCCAACAAACGAATACGACATACCGGTAGATTACGTGATAACAGAATCAAGAATAGTAGCGGCTTATTGAGTTACAACCATAATCTACCCTTTCTCAATTTTTCAGACAGCGTGAGCGTACATTTTTGGACGTTGATTATTTTTGGTTTACTCTGTGCGGGACACGCGACAACGAAACGATTGGCAACAAGCAATGTAACTAGCGTATAATCCTAATTTTTATTCTAAAATTCTAGAATTGTATTTCACCATACTTCTTTTTCACAGTTGTTGCTGTTGCGGAATTATTAGTAGAATAATAGAATATGGTTTCCGCTGAAACACTTGAAAGTAACAAGGTTTGGACAATCTCATATTTCGTTTATCGAATGAGAGAGGTAAAAAGGGGGTGTAGAAATTAGTGGGAAATCCATTTGGCATAAATTTGCTGACTGTCGTCACAGTAACAAATTTTGGGGGGAAAAACATCGTTATCAAACGTCTTTATGTTAGAATAGCGGTCATTAAATCGTTGCGAAACTGTCGCCGACCGTTCAGCGATGACCTCGCCTTACAAACCCTAATCATTTCTATGCGAAAAATTACGTTGCCATTTTGCGCGGCGAAAACCTCGAAAAGGAATTGAAACGGTTGTTTGGAGAATAAACCGGTCAATACTTTTTTTCATTTTTTTGATGTTTATGGTGTGTTTCGTTATTTTAACAGGCGGTAACGAAGGCGTACTCGCCGTAGTTACGCGAAGTTGACATCAACACAGCGTAACTACTCTGCACTCCGTTAATACCTACTATTGCTCTGCGGTTAAATCATTGCCGAAAAGAGGACTCGAACCTCCACCCAGTGTAACCCGGACTAGGACCTGAACCTAGCGCGTCTGCCAATTCCGCCATTTCGGCTTCTCATTTACGAAGTGTTACTATTTTATCAGGTGTTGCGTGTAAAGGAAGTGGGGGTATATGTCCAGAATCTCACCGCCTACTCCGCCACTAAACCAATCCGTTTTCATAATTAATTCCGTTGCCCAGTTTTCCCGCCCCCGTGTCCGCAAGCGAAAATGGGGGCGGACTAGAGCATCAATTTACTCTTCCGCAGTGCTTTGAGTCTTTTGACGGATTTCGTGAATCGCTTCTACCAGCATTGGCGGGCTGATTGGTTTCGACAGTATTCTCGTTGCTCCCAGTTCCAAAAGTTCTTTACGCTGTTCCTCGTTACCGGCACTGGTTACAACCAATACCGGCGTACCGTTCAATCGCGGACTGATGGAGATACGGCGCATCAACTCAATACCGTTCATATTCGGCATCGTCAGGTCTGTGACCAGCAAGTCAGCAGACACTTCCTTCATCTTGGTCAATGCCTCACTACCGTCAGATGCCTCGTAGAAATTTGCGTCACCCAAGCCCGCAATTTCCAAACAACGTCGAATAAACATTCTCGCCAGTGCGGAATCGTCTGCAATAACAATATTTTTCATAGTGACCTAACCTATGTTTAACAGTAAAAAAATAACCAATCAAACAACAATCTAAAATAACTGAATAAACAAATCCCAGCGTAAACAATTCCTCACAACTCCCAATCCGGTCGTCCCGGACACGACAGAACAATCCGCCCTGAGTCGTGAAACAATGTAACCGTCCTACTGTGCGAGCCGCCGACATCTTCCGCAACCGCTCCCAAACCGAATTGCCAAAGTATTTTCTTCACCGCGAGCGCGTTCCGTTTACCAATGTTGAACGTGTTGTTCGGGTCAGCAACATTCGCACCGCCAGCCATCTTCACAATCAAATTCGCGGGCTTGGAAAACGAACCTGAAACCTGCTGCATCTTTTTAATCAACGCGGGAATTCCGGTGTCCGCGAAATAACCCGGCAATTGCGCCGCTCTATCCGGCGAAACGCTTGATTCAGGCAACGCAATATGATCCATACCGACACAACGTGTTCCGCGGTCAAGTATCATCACTGCAACGCACGACCCGAGTGCCATTGTACGAATCACGCCGCCGGGTGCTACGGTGCATCCGTAGTCACCGACACCGAGCATTATTTTCGATACTGAATTGGCTGTTTGCATATTTGTTTGTTCTATAATCAATACCGTCGTAAAACAACGGTTTACAGGTTTTAATGTTACAACAAAGCCGGATTTGTGAAAACTTTTACTGTTTCAACAATGACAAAAGTGTTGACGCTACAAGTTGCAACGGCACCAACCGTTCCGCACCGCCGCGCTCAAACGCCTCTTTCGGCATTCCAAAAACGACGCTCGTCTCTTTGTCTTGCGCGATACAACGCGCACCAGTATCGTGCAATTTCTTCATTGCGTTTGCACCGTCCGCACCCATTCCCGTCAACATCGCCGCAACTGCCAACTTACCCGCCGACTTCGCAACCGAGTTCATCATCACTTCCACACTCGGACGATGTCCGCAACACAACGGTCCTTCGTTCAATTGAATCTTCCATCCGGTTCCGAACTTTACAACTTCCATCTGCTTACCGCCCGGCGCAATCAGGATTCTACCGTCAACAATCTGGTCGCCTTCCTCCGCCTCCTTGACAACGACTTGTGCCAGCGAGTTCAGTCTGTCCGCAAACATTTTCGTAAAACCAGCCGGCATGTGTTGAACAACAACACCGCCCGGTATCTGACGCGGAAAACCGCAAATCACTTCACGTAACGCTTCCGTACCGCCGGTTGACGCACCAATCGCGATTATGCGTTTGGATAACGTCTGCGTCGCAACCTTGACACCGCCCGCTCCGGGTGTAGTTGAGACTGGCTGACGATTCTTCCAATGTGAAACGTTAGCAGTTGACGCTATTTTAATTTTTGTACAAAGTTCTTCCATCATACCTTGCAAACCAATACCGCCCGCCGCCTTCGGCTTTGCAACAAAATCAACCGCTCCCGCACTCATCGCTTCGAGCGTAATTTTCTGACCGCGTTCCGTATGGCTGCTAACCATGACAACAGGGATAGGATACTGCGGCATCAACTTACGTAAAAACTCGACTCCGTCCATTTTCGGCATTTCAACGTCAAGCGTCAAAACGTCAGGACGCAAACGAATAATCTCGTCACGAGCAACATAAGGGTCGGCGGCAGACCCAACGACTTCGATGCCGGGGTCTTTGCGAAGTCCTTCGGTTAGTATCTGACGAACCAAAGCGGAATCGTCAACAATCAAAACTCTAACAACACGTGGGGGCATGATACCATCTCAACTCAATCAAGTAATGTAAAAAAAGTACACCAAAAACACTCTCCCGAAAAAAGAACGCTTCCATTGTAAGCAATACCACAAAATTTTCAATAACCCGCCCTCAACTTGAGTGGAAAAATAAAGAATAATAAAAATTTTACCACAAGACACAGAATAAAATAAAAATCCGCCAAAATCAGAAAAGATTGCGTATCCGGTAAATTACTTAGTCACCGCAAAACAATAAAATGCTCTTTACATTGCAATAGACGGCGGAGTTTTCTGCCTATCGCTATGTCAAGAGCGTTTTATCGTTTTACGGTAACTAAGTTAATACTTCCTGCGTATCGCTACGATTCATCGGTAGTTTTCTATAAATTCAAGTACAACCGACGCGTCGCCTGACGAAAAATTTTTCGGAAACGAAGACGGATAGTTTTTTATTCGATTCAACAGCACATATCTCACGCTACCCAGTTTTCTTCTGCCAATGGATGGTTTTCGTATAACCACTGTTTTACGAATAGCCGGTCACAGAATGTTGGTACGCTGGATTCGTCGGGGATTGATTCTATCTGTCCTTTGCCTACTATCAGTACGCAATCGCCCTCTCTTGCTTCGCCTAGTGCCCACGCTATCGCGTCAACACGGTCGTCGAATGTTAGCGGTGCTACTTCACCATTGAATGCGTCAACTATTTCGTTCATCGCGACTATCGCCTCGTTGTCGAATATACTGTCGGTTGTGATTACCGATAAATCCGTCAACGTGTCAATCGCCCGCCCGATTAGTTTACGTTTGCCCGCTTCCTGATTCGACGACGCGCCGTAAACACAAATCAGCCGCCCGTTCGTTACTCCGCGTAACGTTTGCAGCGTCGAAGTCAACGTCTCCGGCGTTTGCCCGCAATCAACGAAAACGCCAAAGGGTTGTCCGCATGTAATTCGTTCCAGACGGCTCGGTATATTTTCAACACGTTCTAATCCGCGAACTACCGTCTTCAAATCCAGTCCCCAACCGATTCCCAACGCTGCCGCTGTAAGACAATTGTAAACGTGTTCGTTACCAATCATACGAGTACACATCGCGACAGTTTCCGTTCCCGCTGTAATGAGAAGCGTTTGGTCGTAAGGTGTCTGCTCAACCACAGAACCGTTGACTTCCGCCTGATGTTGAATACCGGTCGTCAAAACCGGATGGTCAATAAGCGGCAGAACAGCGTTAGTTATCCGGTCATCGTTATTACAAACTACGATACCTTTCCTTCGTGCGTACTTGAAAATGCGGAGTTTCGTGCGGCGATAATTCTCAACTGTCTGGTGATAATCAAGATGGTCGCGTCTGATGTTCGTCAAACAAACCGCGTCTAGTTTCAGACCAGCGAGCCGCGACTGCGCGATCGCGACAGACGAAATTTCAAGCAAGACGTGCGTGCAGCCGTTGGCAACCATTCTGAAAAGCCAGTACGCTAATTCGTTTGGCGGCGGCGTTGTCTCGTAAGTCGGGTACATCGTTTCGCCGTCGTAAATACCAAGCGAACCGATTAGTCCGACTTGTTTACCGGCTTCCGCGAGCATTCCCGCGATTAGATACGACGTTGACGTTTTCCCGCTTGTTCCCGTTATACCGACAACTTTGACCGACCGCGCCGGATTTCCGAAAACCGCGTGACACATCGCACCAAACGATTCCTTCACGTCCGGCACAATGAACACCGGCACGTCATCGGGAATGCTGGCTGTATCGAGCGGGCGTTCTGTAACAATCGCTTTCGCGCCTCGCTTGATAGCGAGTGGAATTGCTTCGTCGAGTAAAAGTTGTGACGACTCTTCATTACGATGTTCGTAAGGATTATTGAAATCGTCGCTGCCGTCGAACTCGTAAGGGCTGACCGGACAACCGCAACTAGCCCAATCAACCGCAAAAAATACATCGCCTTCCCGCACTTTCTCGGCATCGCTGCAACAGGAGTTAGCAACGATTTCGACCGACGATGTTGAATCAATGACACGATGAACGTTAGTAAGAAACCTGCGCAATTGCACTGGTTGCCCGCCGCGATAACTGGCTCGCATTTTCTCCGCCTCCTTGCGTTAAACAAAACTGTTCAACTATCCATAGTTGAATGATTCGTGTATTGTTCCAGATTTTCGATTTCTTGTCAACTCCAATTTTCAGATTTTGTATGTACGAGAAAACAAAAGTTTACCTAGATTAACCAGATAACCATTAGCCGCATCTCTACAATGTTGCAATTCCGCGATACGCACGATTTTTCAACCTGTTGTCAATCTAGTCAAACCGCGTAACATATTCTCTCTGTTATAAAAAACCGCATTATAAGGTTTATTTCTTACCGATTAGCGATAGAACGGTTTGTCTTGACGTTTTTTTTACGTTAGGGATTTTTGGGTAAGGAGGGTAATTTATGTCGATTGGGCTTAATTCCGCACTTAACGTTGCTTCTATGGGGTTGGGAGCGGCGGAAAAAACTATTGCCGTTATTGGTAACAACCTTGCCAATGCTAACACTATCGGTTTCAAATCTGGGCGTGCGGACTTCGCAACTATGTTGAGTTACGACATCTCATACGGTTCGCAAGAAGGCGTAATCAATACCGCCGGAAGCAATCCGATACAAATCGGTGAAGGCGTTCGGCTTGCGGGCGTTTCCACCAGTATGACACAAGGAACTATAAAAGGCGGTATGGGCAAAACCGACCTCGCAATCAGCGGAGAGGGTATGTTCATCGTATCAAACGCTCTCGGTACGCAACAGTATTACACGCGAAATGGTGTAATGAAACTTAACGGCAACCAAAAGTTAGTAACCGAAGGCGGAATGTATATTATGGGTTACGGTGTTGATGAAAACTTCAATTTACAAAAAGACCGCCTCACACAAATTTCGATTCCTGTCAACAAACTCAACATCGCGGAAGCGTCGGAAAATGTCTGGATGGAAGGTATTCTAAACGCGACAGGCGACTCCGCAACGCAAGGCAGTGTTACACGTACCAAGCAAATGACCGATTTATCGTGGTCATCGCCCGCCAGTGACGAAAAACTTTCCGCAACGTTACTAACACGTCCCGCAACCGATGGTATCACAAACGCAACCGGTGTGACTGGCGGCGCAGTCGAATCAGGAAACTACATCTATCGTTTCGCTTTCGTTGACGCGAACGGTGTCGAATCGGATTACTCGTCACCTGTTGAAGTCACAGTCGCAAACGGTCAAAACGCGGTCTCGCTAACAAGTATTCCGTCCATTCCCGCTGGTTCGAACTATTCGTCAATCCGTGTTTATCGCGCGACCAACGAACCGAACGTAACCGAACCAGTCTTCTACGAAGTCGGTGAGTTCGACCCGTCAACACAAACTCCGCCCGGTAGTTACACCGATACAAAATCGAACGCAGAAATCGTTGACGCAAGTAAAACGCTCAACATCAATCGTCTCAACGGTTCGTATCAATACTATGTAACGTATGTTGACGCGATGGGTAACGAGAGCCGTCCCTCCGCAATCAGTGATGTTGTCAACGTTAATCGCGGCGGTCAGGTTGAACTGAACGGCATACCGTCAGTTGCCCCTGCGAACAATCCCGACAACTGGACAACACGCCGCGTTTACCGTACGCTCAACGGAGAACAGTCAACGTTTTATCTGGTTGGACAAATTGACGATATGAATCCGTCTTCAACTTTAATCGACCGCGTTTCTGATGCACAACTTGTCAAACAACCGGTGATGAGTTTAACCGGTAATGGTAACGTACAGGCAAACGACGGAACGTTGCTCGTGAATCTTGGCGAGTATCTGCCCGACGGAACTTTCAAGCCCGCGTTTGAAGTTGGTACGTTAGAATACACGCCGCACAAAGGCGATACAACGTTGACAACTCAATCGCTCGTCATCACTGATAAGACAACCGTTCTTGATTATCTCACTTTTCTGAACAACGCACTCGGTATCCGTACCGGCGGGGTCGGTTCGGAAATAGCGGCGGACAAGGGCACGCTTGGCAGCACAATCAACGGCGGCTCGCCCGGCGCGGTGATTCAAGACGGCGCGTTTTACATCGTAAGCAATAGCGGAACGGGCAACGCGATAAGCGTTGACTTGAACGGTGCGAACGATTTCGTTTTGCGGACTGCCGACGGGAGACGTGAATCAGTTTCGCTAGGTTGGGCGAACGTACAAGACGCGATTGGTGAATCGACAACGACAACGCTAACAGTTTACGATTCACTCGGTGCGCCGGTTAGTGTTAAGTTGTCGCTGGTTTTGGAATCGAAGTCGAACACGGAAACGACGTATCGTTGGTACGCCGATTCGCCTGACAATCAGCCGACGGACGGGTTTAAGATTGATGTCGGAACAGGTTTGATAACGTTTGACCAAAACGGAAAACTAATTGACGGCGGCTCGCCGCAGATAGCGATTGAACGGACGAATGTTGCGAGTGTTAGTCCGGCATCGTTTAGTTTTCTGCTGGATGTCGGCGGTGTTGCGGCGTTGTCAACGTCGTCGGCAACGTTGAAGCAAACGGCACAAGACGGCGCGGCAGCGGGAACGATGTATGATTATTCGATTCAGGACGACGGAACGATTATCGGTATTTTCTCCGGTGACACGACGCGTGTGATTGGACAAATTGCTCTGGCAACATTCGCGAATCCGGAAGGTTTGTTTGATGTTGGCGGCAGTTTGTTCCAGCAAACGATGAATTCCGGTGCGGCGATAATACGTGACCCGGGTTCGATGGGAGCAGGTCAGATTGTATCGAACTCGTTAGAAATGTCAAATGTTGACATCGGACAAAACCTTATTGATATGATAAGTGCGTCGGCAATGTACCGTGCAAACACGAAAGTTTTAACAACATCAAACGAAATGTTTGACTCACTACTACAAGTGCGATGATACTTTTAACAAAACTTAACGGTGACGGTTTCATACTCAACGGTGACTTTGTGCTATACGTAGAAAGTTGCCCCGATACGTTAATCACGTTGACAACTGGTGCAACGTTGCTGGTGCGGGAAACACTGGACGAGGTAGTAAGAAGAGCGGTAGCATACCAACAAGCGAAACAACTATTGCCAAAACCCGAGTACGCGGCAGAGTATAGCGGGTAATACTCTAAATTTATTGTTTTCTGATTTTCAGTAGTTTGTAATTTCCCTTGAAGTGCCTTAAATTACGGTGTTTGGGAGCAGTTTGGTGGGCTGAAATTGCAATCAAAATTTTCAAGCATCCGGCGAATGATTCCGAGCAGATGTTTGAAACTCACATATTCACTCGCCATCTGTTTCTTCTTTCCATCCGCCAACAAGACCTCCCGCTCGAACTCCAGCCAGCAATTCCGCATCAGTATCGACAACGCAAAATAAAATAACCGCATCAGCGGCTTACGCGTGCAAGTCCGAATCCTCGCCTGATGACTCTGCCGATAACTCGATTCAATGCCGAAACGCCTCCGATACGCTTCAAAAAAATCCTTCACCTTGCTAAACGAAACACCGTAATACGCAAACGAAAAACTCTGACGGCGATGTTGCTTGCACTGTCCGTTCAAGTTCTTGCAATACTCGCAAACCTCGAACCAAGTCTGTTTCTCAATCCATTTTTCACCCACCTTTTTACGCATCGTCAAACGATACCAATCCCAAAACTGTTTCTTCATCGCCGCATACTTCCGCGTTCCCGTTGCCGCGTTGTTTTTCGTTTTCTGCTTGCCGCGAATCACCAGCGGCATTAGAAACAGTTGACGCACTTTCTTCAAATACGAAATCACTCCGACACTGTAAAAACCGCGGTCTCACAGCAATAACTTGATTTTCAATCCGACTGGCATTGCTTTAACAGCACTTGCACCATATCTTTCATCGCCGTTCCTTTCGCAACAGGAATCATCGCAATCGTGTAACGTTGTCCGTGTTCGATAACGCAAGCCGTCGCATAAGCGTGAAAGTGCGAGGCGGCTGAGTAAACTTTAGTGGGGGATTGGTATAATGTCTTTTTTCTCTCCGTTCCCCTTTTACAGACAAGGAAGTCCCCATATTTACTATCATCTCCCGTTCCGATACCGAAGCCCTGCTTCTCGAAAAATTTCAAGCCCTTCTCTCAGAACTCGATACAGTTGGCGATAACGCAAGTCCCGGTCACGTCCTCGACACGGTGTTTGATTCTTGGGGACGACTTTGTCTTCACCGCGATTCGAAAATTGGGTAACGAGACATTACAACACAAACTTCAAG
>JAITST010000042.1 GCA_031287585.1 Planctomycetaceae bacterium
CCGTACTGGCACTGGACAGCACTTATATTAAAGTGCATCCTGACGGTATGGGTGCGCCAAAAAAAAAGAGCGCAATCCATCGGAAAAAGCCGGGCAGGTCATACCACAAAAATTCACGCCGCCGTTGCCGATGTGACGATGCCGATTGCCCGTCATTTGTCATCGGGAGCGGCTGGCGATTCGCCGGAAGGACAGAAGTTGATGGAACAAATACCGAAAATGCTTTGTTACAAAAAACCGTTGCTGATGGATAAAGCGTATGAGGGTGATGAATGCCGTCGGAAGGTGAGAGAATGCGGAATGAAGCCGGTTGTCCCTCCGAAAAGTAACAGAGTCAAACCGCGGCGTTATAGTAAATCATTGTATAAGCACCGTAACATTGTTGAACGTTATTTCCGTAACATCAAAGAATTCCGGCGTATGTTTACTCGTTACGATAAATTAGATGAAACCTATAACGCCTTCGTCACCTTCGCTCATATCGCCATCTATCTGAGATATTAGCGTCAACACTAACTAGGAAAAATAAGTTTTTTGTTCCTTAAAACCTTACTAGGCAAGTTATATGTCTTTCGTTTTTCCGTAGGTTTGGTCACGGCTGTACTAACGGCATCATCGTTGTAGTTGCACCGACTGTGCCGCTGCCTGTTCCGCGTTCTACGTCTAATTGTTCACCGCGTGCTTCAATTACCTCTTGTCCGGGGTAACGTATTCTTCCGTGTTTTATGGCGATTAACGAATTGATGATGCTATTCTCTACCGTTTTCAACTCGCTCAACGTCAAGCCGCTTTCGTCAAACTGACCGTCTTCGAGTTTCTGCTTCGTTATCTGCCGTACCATACTTTCAATCTTACCCGGCGAGTTCCCTTCCATACTTCTACACGCCGACTCCGACGCGTCGGCTATCATCAGAATCACCGCCTCCTTACTCTGCGGCTTCGGTCCCGGATAACGAAACGTCCCCTCCTCAATATCACCGTTACCCGCCTCCTTACTCAACTTCATCGCACGCCCGTAAAAGAACGACACAAGCGATGTCCCGTGATGTTGTTCAATCAAATCAATGAGTGCTTTGGGCAAACGATGTTGACGGGCAAGGTCAGCACCGTCTTTAACGTGAGCGACAATAACTAACGTACTCATTCGCGGCTCAAGCATACTATGCAAGTTACTACCCGACCCCTGATTTTCCGCAAAATACTCCGGCTTGAAAATTTTCCCGATGTCGTGAAAATACGCGCCGACACGTGTCATCAAGCCCCTAGCACCAATCGTATCCGCCGCCGCTTCCGCAATCGTTCCAACTTGCATCGAATGACTATACGTTGCCGGCGCACGATGAACAAGTTCCTGTAACAACGGATGTGAAACGTCGCCCAGTTCCAGCAAACTCATATCCGTCATTATCCCAAACGGACGTTCAATAAACGGCAACAAACCGCTCATAATAAAACCAGCCATCACCGACCAAAATATATTCAGCCCCGCTTCCCAAAGCAGAAATGAATCAAGCGGACGTTCTTCAATCATACCAACTAAAATTGTCAGTATGAACGCAACACAACCGCCAATCGCGCCAACAATCACCAATTTATTTCTCGTCCGCAAACGTCCAAGTTGAGTCGCAACCGATGCCGTTGTACCGAGCAATATAATCGGAATACCAATCCCGCCGCCGTCCGCGATTGAAAACACAATCACCTGCATCAGCGTTAGCACGAGTGCAAATTCCCACGAATACATAATCGCGATACACTGCACAAACAAAAGCAGCGGTACAAGTTCCCATTGTCCGACTTCCGACGTGAATAACTGAAACGTCCGCCCGACAACAATCGTCCCAACAAACGCCGACAACAACGATGCCGCGGAACCGAGCGTTTTCGGTTTTCGACGTTCACGCCGGTAAATGAACGCCCACGCCAGTATGAACAGCGTAATGAGTAACGCGCACGTTGAAATAAACCGCACAACTTTATCGTGAACAGGTAACTTTTTGATATACTCACGATGTTCTTCACGTAGAATCTCGAATTTCTTCGTATCAATCGGTTCGCCAGCCGCAACCAGCACCGACTGTCCCGGAATGAGCGGTACCATAATAACCGGCACATTGTTGACAGCCTGCCGCAGCGCATCGTTAGTCGCGGTTAAATCCTCACGCAACGTTCCCTTAAACGTTTTACCGAGTTGCGGACGTAACCACTGATATAACGCTCTCGCGAAGTCGTCGCTATGTTCCTTCGGAACTGAATCCATCTTGAACTCTTGTGACATCGTCGTCAGAAAACGAGTACCGTCACCAATTAGCGCGTCACTCACCCGAACCGGAACCGCAAATCCAGAGTCGCCGCCTTTGCCGTAAACCAAAATTTGTTCCTGATCACCGTCAAGCATCGAGTAATCAAGTTTGATGAGCAAACCGTTTTTCTCCATTGATCCGAACGCTCGTGCCAACTTCATCTCAAAATTTTGAAACGTCGGAAACAACGCTTTGTAAGTAGAACGGAATTTATCAAACGCGTCTTTCGGATTCGACGGCGTTTCTGTGTCGGCAACATCAGGCATAAGAAATTGCCCCCAGGTAGTTTTTCCGGTAGGCGGCAATTTTTCGTAAGAGTCGGCGTTGACCAGTGACGCGATTTCGTTACTCATTGCCTGTCGAAGTTGGTTGAGCGATTCCGGTTCGTTGACAAAGTAATGTTTAAGTTTCGCCCGCGCCTCAGCCATCGCCATTCGCCGCCCGTCTTCGTCCGGCACAGAAAATTCGGTTTGACAAACGATGTTTCGCTGAGGGACGGTATGCGGACGGTAGCCAAGCGGCGGATTCCACGCACCGATAACGTAACAGGTGACAATGACGGAAACGACGACCAAAAAGAACAAAGCAAGTTTGTTTTCCTTACACAATTCCTGCCACCACTGCGTATGCCACGACGGTTTAACAACGACCGCGGCAACGCGCTCGCTACGTGTACGCTTCTGCCCTGACGTAACTGGCAAGTTAACAGTAGTGTTGTTAGTTTGAATCATACGATAGATTTTACCACGTAACGACACGGACGCAAGAGGTAGGGGAAGAAATTTAGGTATGTCAATTCTGCTAAAACCGATATAATGCCCCGTTATATCCGGCATAATCGCGACATTGTACCAGAAAAATCTATCGTGCCGTTACCGCCCGGTTGAGCATATAATAAACCTCGTTGAGCCGCAGGTCGTGCTTGAATGAATCAATCGTCGTCTCTGCGTTGATTTTCAACAGTTCGACATCGGCGAGTTCCGCGTAGTCTTCAAAGTATTCCGCTGTTAAATCGTATGAAAACGACGTGTGATGTGTTCCGCCTGCCTGAATCCAAGCGCGAGCGGCGGTTTGCAAGTTCGGTCGCGGTGTCCAGAACGCCCTCGCGACGGGGAGTTTCGGCAAATCCGCTTCCGGCGGTACGCAATCCACTTCGTTCACAATTAACCGAAAACGGTTTCCCATATCGACAATCGTCGCCGCAACACCGGCTCCCTCGTGAGCGGTAAAAACCAGCCGCGCCGGGTCTGCCTTCCCGCCGATACCAAGCGGATGAACTTCCAGACGCGGTTTCTCCGCCGTAATCGAAGGACAAACTTCAAGCATGTGCGCCTGCAAAATCGCACCCTTTCCCTTGAAATGATAAACATAGTCTTCAAGAAACGATGTCCCGCCCGACAACCCATTCGCCATCACCTTCATCGTTCGCAGCAACGCCGCCGTCTTCCAATCGCCCTCCGCGCCGAATCCGTAACCGTCGTTCATCAGCCGCTGCGAAGCCAGCCCCGCCAGTTGGTTCAACCCGTGCAAGTCATCGAAGTTTGTCGTGAACGCTTTTGCGTTTGCCTCTTCGAGAACCCGCCGTAACGCGATTTCGATTCTCGCCGCCTCACGCACTTGATTGTGTTTCGAGCCGCCTTTTCCGGCTTCATCCGCAAACGTGTAAAGCGATTCGTACCCGGCGATGAGTTTATCAATCTGCGTGTCGGTAACGGCTGCGACCGCCTTCGCCAAATCACCCACCGGACAATAATCGACGTGATAATTGAACACCATTTCCGCTTCGACTTTATCGCCGTCGGTAACAGCGACATTGTTCATATTGTCGCCGAACCGCAGGATTTTCATTCCTTGCGAATCCTTCCACGCGGCACAGACACGCATCCAAACGGCGATTCGCTCTTGGACATCGGCATCTTCCCAGTACCCGACAACCACTTTACGCGGCTTTCGCATCCGGCTCATGATGTAGCCGAACTCCCTATCGCCGTGTGCGCTCTGATTGAGATTCATATAGTCCATATCAATTTCAGACCACGGGATTTCGCGTTGAAATTGCGTATGGAGGTGCAAGAGCGGTTGGCGCAGCGATTTCAAAGCGTCAATCCACATTTTGGCGGGAGAAAACGTGTGCATCCAAGTGATGATACCGACACAGGATTTGGAATTGTTTGCCTGACGGAATTGAGCCGAAATCTCCGCTTGGGAATTGACCGTTCCCTTATAGACAATTTTGAACGGCAGTTGACCGCTCCGATTGAGACCGTCCACCATCGCCATCGAATGGGCATCGACCTGTTTGACCGTCTCGCCGCCGTAAAGGAGTTGCGCTCCCGTTACAAACCATATTTCAAAGTTATCGAAGTTCATAATAAATATTCCTTTCTTAATCTTCCCCCAAAAAACTTCCCGAACGGTTTCAGGACATTGGATTAACCATTCTATCAAAAAAATCGGTTGCCGCGCCAACTGGCAATGCAAACGTGAAGTGTAAACGCTATCCACTGGTTTGTCAAGTGTTTTAAGAATAAGAATTGAAACTGTTGCCCGATTGACACCACTTGTGGTTTTTAATTTTCAACGATTTAGGTTGCAATTCAGCAAACTGGCTATTAGTTAATATTCATAAGTTTATAATATTGAAGTTGCTGTATTGACATAGCAACTGGCGGCAGAGAGTTTTTTATCTTAACAATTTGTCCGGTTCTTCCAATGTATATTCGATGTTATCGCCGCTAGTCATCGCCCACGAAAGCGGCTTTTTCTCGATAAATTCCTGAAAATGTTTGATGGTGATTGTTTTCTTGTCGCTCTTGAAATCACCTTTTGTAAATTTCGACAATTTCATCTGATCCCAACACAACCAATTCGCTGGCTGATAATCCCAAGTCGTGAAATCCG
>JAITST010000046.1 GCA_031287585.1 Planctomycetaceae bacterium
CATTTATCGGTACAATTAAACTTGGTGCTGTTGATGTCGACAACTCTGATGCGTCAGCGTATGTAACGGGTGTACTTTTTACTGATGGAGGTAGTCAATCACCTCCCGCTGCGCAAAACATCGGTGATGGCGCAAATATCACTGTTAATAGCATCAATGTTAAAGCCGACGGTGCCACTTCATACGCGACAGGTTTTTCTGCTGGAAAAGTTGCCTCTACCGCGAGTATTACATTGGGAAACGTTACTGTCAGTGGTGCTGGGAGCGTGACACCATCAGGCAATAAAGAAATACTCGGTATTCAGTTTCTCGGTGATGTTAAGGGAAAAATCGAAACTGGCGAAATCAATGTAACTGCAACAGGTATCAATAGTACTGCCCATGGTTTGCAATTTCATAATGGTGCATCCGACGCGAGCGGAATCGTTCTAGGCAAAATCACAGTAGATGGAAAGGGCAGTAGTAACAGCAACGCAGTGGGTATAAATGTTCTTAACACAGACAACGGTGGTACATTGGGTACCAGTAAAAATACCGCACTGAAAATCAATGCCAGCATTGAGGTTACCGCAAAAAAGAACGCGACCGGTATTTACATTGGGGTAACCGGTGAGGCTGGTGCGGTACCGATTAAAGACAGTTTTATCGTACTTGATACAAGCCAAGACGCAAATTTGCATATCTCGGCAGAATCGAGTACCAACGGTGATGAATACAGTATTAATTCACATAGTACCGGCACAGACAATCTATACATTACCGGAAAAAATGATTTTACCAACGATGGTGAAAAGTTCAGTCTTTTTAGTGTAGAAAACATCTATTTCGAGACCAACACGAACTTGAAGGAAGATTCGGTATTCATTAACGAAACCAGTAATTTGACGATTGACGTTACCGATGGTGTTGCCGCAGTTGTTGGCGGGATTAATACCGTTAAGAATAACACTAAAAATAAGTTGACTGTCAAAGGCGGCGGTGTTTTGAATGTTAAAAATGTTTTGATTGCTGGTGATACAACTATCAATAAGGGCACAAAACTTGAACTCAACGCTGACACGAAAAATAAGATTGATGGTAAATTAGAAGGTGACGGTACGCTCGTTATTTATGGCGACGGCATTAAAGACGGTGAAAAGGCATTGGAGGTTACAGGTACAAATACCATTGCGGACTTCTACTATATCGAGACATTCAACACGGCGTATGAACGGGTTGGTTCGAGTTACAAAGCCGTTCATACCGGCAGGTCTTCGATAGCCGACGGTTTCCTTGCCGCCGCGTCGATTCATAACTTCAACGCTGGTTGGGAAGCGGCACGTGACCACATGATTTCCGGCAGATTGGCAAGACGCAATTACGGCTATATGGGACAATCACCGTGCGACCCTTGCGAACCGGCTTGTGCAATGCCGTGTAATCCTTGCGACCCTTGCGGACTTATGCAAGGGTCGTCACGAACCTTGTGGGCAAACTATGTTGTCCGCAGTAACGAGTATCAATCATCGTATCGCGGAAACAATAACTGGAACATCGGCAGTAACGGCGTTCAGGCGGGTGTTGACCTTTTCCGTACCAGCACCAGCCAACTTGGAGTGATGTTCGGTTACGAAAAATCCGACGCGGAGATGCTGCTAAATAGTGTCGATGCCAACGATACGTACTTCGGTTTTTACGCGGCTCGCGTGTTGAATAACGGTGCAGATTTTCGCGCCGTCGCGAACTTCGGCTGGCAGAATTACGATTCGATACGTTACAGCACTCTCAGAGGCGGACGTTACTTCACAACATCGTTCAAAGGCAGAACAACGGAAGTCAATCTTGAAGTTGGTAAGCGCGTTTATTACAGCAACAGTTTGAGTATGAGACCGGTTATCGGAGTTGATATGTTTATCAACGACATCGAAGGTTCGTCAGAAAACGGCTTCACAACGGCAAACGGGAATGCGTTGCATAACGCGGCGAGTTACGGCGGATTGAGTCATACGCAAGCGTTCATTCGTGTCGGAAGCGATATGAAGTTTCAACACGATTGCGTGACGCTGAACGGCGGACTGTATTACGCATACGATTGGAACGGCAAAGATTTGCGGACAAACGTTTCGGGTATAAATAGCGACGACGGTGTTTTGCCACCGGATGTTGTACACGGAACACTCTACGGCAGCAAACTCGGAAACTCGATACTAACATTCAATGCCAGCGGTACATTGATGGCAACGCAACGTCTCGACATCTTCGGCGGCTTCACAGGAAACATATACCTAGACCGTGACGGGAACCCGTTCCAAAGTGTAGGATATATCGGCGGAGCGTTGAGGTGGTAGGAGAGTGAGACGGGAAATGAAGCGGCGTGAGAAATCACGCCGTTTTTTTGTGTGAAGGAAACCCGGACGAAAGACTACGGTTAATAAAGTGCAGCCGCTAACGCGGCTTAATTCCTGCGAATCCTTACCCCGTAGGGGTTAAACATGGATAACCCCGTGCGCTAGCACGGGGCAAGCCGCCCCCCAACCCCAAACCCGCAAGGGGTTGAACAAAGTGGTTGTAGTCAGTGGCGGTTCTTGTTGAACCCCTACGGGGTAAGGATTTGCGTTGTTTCTTGACGACAAGCATCCCCCGATACGCTTTTGATGTTCCACTGTCAACATTTCGGGTTACTATTACATCGCTACACAAACAATTTTCAATAGTGTTCAGACAGAAAAAATTTGGACGAGTTATTCTCTGACGGATACTAAAATACGGCATCATGATGTTATCGCGAGCAAACCTTATTTGGAAAAATGAAAATCATATAACTTGCTGATTAGGGTTTTAATGGAATAAAAAAAACTACCCTTACCTATCCTTATCTACCTGTGAAAAATGATTGCAAAGTCGTTGTAAGCTGGCGGCATCGTATTGTGATTTTTGAGAAAGTACAGGTATATCCATTGCCCACAAAAATTTAACACCTTCACAACGTATTGTACGGCACAAAAATTTTTTGTATAATGCCGACACTCGTATCATTCATTCCGTTCAAACAACTAACAAATACCATAAATAAAATATGCCGCTTCCGCTCGCTTTTCGTTTTGCCGGTTACTACGCTGGTCTGAAATCAGACCCGTCGCAGTTGGATATGGCAATGATTGTATCTGACACGCCCGCGACTGCGGCTGGTGTTTTCACTCAAAATGTCGTCTGCGGCGCACCGGTTACTGTCGCCCGCGCGCGGATTCCGTCTGACGATTTGCGGCTGGTCGTGGTTAATACACGTGTCGCGAACACTTGTACCGGTGAACAAGGTATCACTGACGCAAAGACAATGGCAAGCGTTGCCGCGTCGAAGTTCGGACTTGCGGAGGAACAAGCGATTGCGATGTCAACCGGCGTTATCGGACGAATGTTGCCTATGGAAAAAATTCTCACGGGTATCGACGGTCTCTCGAAAACGCTTGCGGCAAACGATGAATCGTTTCAGGCAGCGGCACGCGGAATTATGACAACCGACTTACAGCCGAAGTTTACGACACGCGAGTTACAAACGAGTTCCGGTAAAACGATTCGTATCGCTGGTCTATGCAAAGGTTCAGGAATGATTGCACCGAATATGGCAACGATGTTGGCAGTGATAACCACTGACGCTGCGTTGAAAGTAAACGACGCGCAAGCGATGTTAAAACGTGTTGCTGACGTATCGTTTAATTGTGTAACGGTTGACGGCGATACGAGTACGAGCGATATGTTGGTTATGTTAGCCAACGGTGCGGCAGACGCGACACCGTTAACGGGTAACGACATAACAAACTTTGAAAAAACGCTAACAGGTTTGTGTGAAGAACTAGCGAAGAAAATAGCGGCGGACGGCGAAGGAGCGAGCCACTTGTTAACGGTAGAAGTGAACGGCTGCGCGAGCGAATCGGACGCAAAACAAATCGCACGCTCAATAGCCGAAAGTCCGTTAGTAAAAACCGCAATAGCCGGAGGCGACCCGAACTGGGGAAGGATAATGTGTGCCGCAGGTTACGCCGGAATAAATTTCAAACCGGAAAAATCATTGTTGCTGTTGAACGAGACAGAACTGTTCCGCAATGGTCAACCAGTAACGTTTGAAGCAAGTAAAGTTTCAAAAAGTATTCGTGAAAACTTTGAGACATCGGTAAAACTAACGCTAGGCGAAGGAAACGCAAACGCGAAACTATGGACATGCGATTTCACAAGGCAGTACATAGCAATCAACGCGGATTATACATCGTAGGGGCGAATTATTATCCGCCCGTTTGATGGCGAGTTTGCATCATCCAGGTAACATACAACAGTCCAGTTTTCCGGCGACACCTCGACTAACAACTTGATAATGTCATTTGACCAATTCCGTAATTTCGGCACAGTTGTTTTATCGAAATCGCGAATCAGTTGATTACGAATATGTCTTCGCCAAACAGGGGAATGAGTGAAATACACTATTGCCAGCGCGTCAAAAACAATGGCACCTGTTAGAAGTCCCATCGCGAGTGCGACACTGATTCCTGCCGCTCCGACAAGCCGAATCACAAGTAAAAGGGTTGCTGTGCTTGTAAAAAACGTCCCAAACATCCACCACGAAGAAGTTTGTACCGCTTTCCATGTAATAAATTTTATTGAAGGCGGCAGAGTGGCGGTTCTTAAATCGTGTGATAAATTGCCTGTATCGAATTTTCTGGACTCCCCGTAATTCATCTGCCTAAATTCGACACGTTTTTTATCCGCGTTTATGTCCGCAATCTGTTGTAAAAAACCTGTTTGCAAATTCACCATCCTTTTGTTATACAACATTGTCAGTTCTTTCATTTCGCCATTGTCAAGGACATCCGTTTTATTGACGGCGATTATTAAATCTGTTTTGAATCTCTGTAATTCTGCCTCAAATTCCTGCTGTAATCTCATTAACCTGCTCCTTATGAAAAATTCTATTTTGTTTTGTGAAATGGCCGGTTGATAACGACAATGACACCGCTTCATCTAAAAAGATGGGGGTACGTCATGTCACCTCAATACGAGTTTCCACTCCGTAGTACAGGAGTGCCGCGCATAAACGAACGGCAACACAGAGAACATAATTTCCCTGCATCGAAACCCGCAAGTCATCAGCACAACGCCCCCTTTTAGGAAACGCAATGCCCTGATGGACTTTTCGTACTTCCAACCGGCAAGCCGGGTACTACAGGAAATACGAAGGTGAAACTTGCGATAGAAACCAAATAGACTTATCCAAACGTGCAAATTAGTTAAGCGGAAGAACGTGTTCTCTGCCATTTTTCCCCTACAAATAAATTTGTACACTACCGAACAAGCCGCGATTATTATCTCACATAAATTTACATATTAGAAAGAAAATGTCAATGGGTGGCGGGAAAAAAATCGCAGCCGCGCAGCCGCTCACGGACATTGCAATAATTAACCGCAAAGATACTATGTCACCGTAAAACAATAAAACGCTCTTGACATAGCAATAGACGACGGATTTTCTGCCTATCATCATACAGGTGATGTTTGAAAATTGCGTTAATTACATACCACTTAATAGATGTTGACAAAGAATCCTTACCCCGTAGGGGTAAGGATTTGCGTTGTTTCTTGACAACAAGCGTAACCCGATACGTTTGATGTTCCATAATCAAAATTTTGAGTTACGATTATATCGCGGCACAAACAATTTTCAATCGTGTTCAGACAGAAAAATTCTGGACGAGTTATTCTCTGATGGACACGATGCCTAGACTGCGACATTTTTCCCAACTTTCCCATCTTGTCTATATTCTTCGGCTTTTTGCTCTTGTTCTACTCCAATTAAATTGTTATACTACCCCCACGTATGTTTTTGTTTTTTGTGTAAACATTATTGGTAACTGACATTATGTCTTTGGAAAGGATGCCGCGGGATGGTCAAGGGCGTTCGGTGCTTGCTGTTGTACTGATGGTACTGGCACGTATTGGCGTTACTTATCCTATTACCGTTCTTGCTCTCGCTATCGGACTTGCTATACTTAGCGGTTTGTACACTTATCAGGAACTTGGTTTCAAGACCAGCCGTGTTGACCTTATCAATCCTAATAGCGGCTTTAATCGTCTTTGGCTCGAATATATTGAGGAATTTGGCGACAACGACGAGATGATTATTATTGTCGAAGGCAAGAGCAGTACCGCCGTTACACCGATTCTCGAATCGGTGTCCGCAAAAATCAAAGGTTATCCAAACCTGTTTCACAGCGTTATGTACGGCGTTGATTTAACAAAAATCCGTGCGAAAGGTTTACACTACGTTCCTAGCAAAGACCTTGCGATAATCGACGGCTTTGTTAGCGAGGCAGCACCGATACTGAACGGTAACTGGGCGATGTTGAGTGTTGAGGCACAGTTACGGCAGTACCAAATGTTGTTAAACTTACGCGGACAACTTTCCGCGTTACCGCCCGACGTACCGATGCCGCAATACGTTCTTGAATCGTTACCGCCTGAAATGCGTAACGTTGACTTGAAGGCGAAAATGACTAATGCGCTTAACGACCTTGATGCGTTATCAATCTCGCTTGAACGGTCATTACTAAATCCACGTAACGATACTTACGATTCGCCTTGGCAAAAAACGCAAAGTAATATGTCGTCGCACCAAATGCCTGACGTTGTCGCGGCGGCTTCGGTTGGTGAATCAGGATACTTTCTGGTTCCGACTGATAACGGCATACTCGGTTTTGTTATGTTGCGTCTTGCCAAAGTGGAGAAGAAAGGGTTTGTTCACGGAACGGAAGCGATTGACAAGGTACGTGAGTTGATAACGGAAGAACGGTCGCATCATCCCGAAGTTCAAATTGGATTAACTGGAATGATAGTAATCGAAAACGACGAAATGCGAGGCAGCAGCAACGCTATGATTGTCGCGTCGATACTGTCGCTCGTCGGTGTTGCGCTCGTTTTTATGGCGGGATTTGGCGGGTTTCGTCATCCGTTAATGGCGGTTTTCTCGTTAGTAATTGCGTTTACGTGGACGATGGGATACGTTACGTTATTTATCGGACACCTAAACATTTTGAGTGTATCGTTCGGTTCGATACTCATCGGACTTGGTGTTGATTTCGGGATACATTACGTCGCACGGTATATGACGGAACGGAAAACGCAGCGTAGTCCGGGTGAGGCGATTGTACAAGCGGCAGGCGGAGTCGGACCGGGAGTTGTAACCGGTGCGGTTACGACTGCGATTGCGTTTTTTATGGCAGGACTTGCGGAGTTTACCGGCGTTGCTGAACTCGGTATCATATCGGGCGGCGGCGTTTTGTTATGCTGTTTCGCTACTTTGATGTTGATACCCGCGATGATTATGTTGAGCGACGGAGCAAGACCGTTACGCAAGATGCCGCAGCAGTTAAACGTCAACGGTTTCCTCAAACCGCTATTTTATTTTCCGCGAACGGTTATTGCTGTTTCGTTGGTGATTACTGTTGCGTTGTTGTTCGGACTTCCATACGTTTGGTATGACCACAACTTGCTGCACTTGCAGGCGGACGGTGAGGAAAGTGTTGAATGGGAACAGCGAATTCTTAACCTCGAAAACTCCGGTCAAAACGTTTGGTACGCATTGTCGATTGCTGACAGCCGTGAGCAACTGTTACGGCGGAAAGCGGAGTTTAATGAGCGTTATCCTGATTTGCGGGTTGACGAAATCGTGTCGTGGTTTCCAGAGGCGGACGCGGACCGGAAAGAGACGATAAGCCGCATTGCCTCGCATTTGAGCAACTTGCCCGCTCGTCCCGCAGAAGATATTCCGGTTGCCGACGCAACAATGACGATTCGTTCGTTACAAGGTTTGGAACATCAACTCGCGAACGTGCCGGGTACCGCGGCGACGATTCAACGCTTGGATAAAATTTGTAAGTGGTTACAGACGAACCGCAGCGATGTTTGTTCCGCTCATATCGCGCGTTATCAGTTTGCGATGGCGGGCGATTTGTTGGCTCGGATGGAAACGTTACGTTCGATGGCTAACCCTGAATCGCCGACGATTGATGACTTGCCTGAGTCGTTAGTGTCGCGGTTTGTAAGTAAGAACGGAAAATTCCTTATGAGAATTTTTACAGACGCTGACATCTGGAATATGGACGAGATGGAACAATTTGTGAAGCAGGTTCGGAGTATCGACGCGAACGCGACTGGTGCGCCGCTGCAAACTTACGAAGCGTCGAAGCAGATGCAGAAGGGTTACATTATGACGGCGATTTATGCGTTTGCCGCCGTCTTTGTGCTATTGCTGATAGATATGCGGTCGCTCAAACTGACTTTGTTGACATTGACACCGATGCTCATTGGATTGGCTCAGACATTCGGATTACTAGGTTTTCTGGGTGTGCCGTTGAATCCGGCGAATATGATTGTGTTGCCGTTGATTATCGGTATCGGTATTGATTATGGTGTTCACATCATACACGATTACCGTGAGCGACCGAACGAACGCTACAATATGAGTACGTCAACGGCAAGTGCGGTTTTGATAACGGCGTTGACGACAATGTTAGGTTTCGGAACGCTAATGATAGCGTCACACCGCGGATTACAAAGTCTTGGCCGCGTGCTGGTTATCGGGATAACGTGTACACTGTTTACGTCGCTGATAGTGTTACCATCGGTGCTGGCATTGTTTACCTCGCGGAATAAGGAAACGGTAAAACAAGACGAACAAGTCGAAGCAGAACAAGAAGCACTGGTAGAATTAGAAGGTGAAGCCGCAAACGAAGAACCGGAAACAATCGGTAAACCAAGACTGGTGATAGCGGAGGAAGATGAATACGCAACACCAGTGAAAAAATTAAGACGAAGATTGTGAAACGATGCTGTACATTTTTAACTCAAACTGAAAAGCTCATTATGAAAATCCTATTCGCCGACGACGAAATTTCTCTTCAGGAACTGATGCGGTTAGAATTACCGCGTATGGGTCATACGGTAACAGTTTGCCCCGACGGTCGGGCTGCGATTTCGGTTCTTGAAAAGGAATCGTTTGACTGCCTGTTACTTGACCTCGATATGCCGGGCGCGACGGGCTTGGAAGTCATCTCGGCGGCGAAGGAGTTATCGCCTCATTCGGACGCGGTGATAATGACGGGCAAAGGTACGCTCGATTCTGCCGTTTCCGCGATACATTACGGCGTAAGCGACTACATAACGAAACCGCCGCGGTTGAAAGACATTGAGATGGTTCTGAAACGAATCGCCGAAAAACGTGAATGGAAAAACAAGTACATTGCCGCTCAAAATCAGTTACAGCGTATCGAAGGCGGGATGTGGTTAGTCGGCGAGTCTGACCCGATGCAACGTGTTTACTATATTCTCGACAGAATCGCGCCAACCGAATCGACAGTCGTAATTCTCGGTGAAACGGGAACGGGTAAGGAACTCGTAGCCCGCGCGATACACGACCGTAGTCAGCGTAAGAATAAACCGTTCGTCGCCGTAAACTGCGGAGCGTTACCGGAAACGTTAATCGAGAGCGAACTGTTCGGACACCGTAAAGGAAGTTTCACTGGTGCGAACGAACACCGCGCGGGATTGTTCGAGGTAGCAGACGGCGGTACGTTGTTTCTGGACGAAATCGGTGAATTGCCCAAAGGTGTACAATCGAAACTGTTACGTTTCCTCGAAAGCGGCGAAGTACGCAAAATCGGTGAAAACGCACCGATAATTTGTAACGTGCGTGTTGTTTGCGCGACACTCAAAAATCTTGAAACGATGGTAGAAGCGGGCGACTTCCGCGAGGATTTATGGTTTCGTATCAACACGTTCGAGATTCACATACCGCCGCTGCGCGAACGTACCGACGACCTGTCGGAACTGATTGCCCACCTTGCGAAACGCTATCATGAGAAGATAAACATAAAAAGCGGCGAAGATCTGTTTACGCCCGAAGCGTTCAAAATTTTGCAAGGGTATAAGTGGCCTGGTAACGTTCGTCAACTGGCGAATGTAATCGAACACGCATTAATTCTGGCGGACAGATTACCGGTTGGCGTTGACGAGTTACCGTCGTCGATTAAGCCGAAGGTGGAATACGCGGAACACGCAACGGTAAACCACGACCGGATAACTGAACGCCGTCCGAACAGACCGATAATTAACAAGTCCGAGTTACCGGAGGCGACGGGACCAATCGCGGAGTTGTTGTCGTTTGAACCGGGTTTGAGGGAAGGCGAACGTCCCAAGTTGACATTACGTGATATGGAGATGGACGCGATCCAACAAGCACTGCAAAGAAACGAAGGCAACAAAGCCAAAGCCGCAGAAGAACTGGGAATAAGCACAAAAACGCTGTACAACAAATTACACCAGTCAGACACAAAGAAAGAGGAAAATCTGGGTGCGGCGTAAAAATGACTCACAAATTACAAACACGTAAACACGACGCAGAAAAATCGCAAACCGTTTGCGTTAATTGTGGCGAAATGCCCGTGTACACCACAAAATACTCTAGATAACTTCCGAAAACTCACTTTTTCATTCAATAAACTCCTGATTTTACGGGGTTTACTGTTTTGAGTCGGTAGGTTTTTCTATTTTAGAATATACCTTCACAATCTCACGATTAGATTGTCTGGGGTGGTGACTGTTGGAAAAAACGGATAAATTTTCTGTTTATTTTTGTTTTTCTATTGATTTTCTCTCAAGTTGCGATAAAATGTGTGTATCGCAGTTTTGACCGCCGTGTGAAACTGCGACTGTTTTTTGGAGACTGAGTTGGTTTTTGACTCCCCCGTGATTAGTACCGCTTTGTTTATTCTGGTCATTGCCAAGGCGTTAAGCGTTTTTGTGCAGGTGATTTGCGGTCAAGAGACGAGCGTTGGAGTTTGTGACACAGATGTTGTTCCCTCAGAAATTTCTCCAAACAGTATTGTTAGGGCGGATGTTGTGGAAAAGTGTTGTAATTTGCAAATAAAATTTTCAACCGTAACGATTTTTCGTACAATGACTATGATTTCACTATTTTGACTATATTGTCCCTTTTATCTGGTTTACGCCACTGTAATATCCTATCAAATTTGGTTTGTAGTGCGCAGTGTCTCCGATTGTGAGATACAATAGACCTGTAATAAGAGGTTTGACTCGGTCAATTTGGTTAATTTGTCTGGTTACGGTAATTTACGTTTTGTGAGACGAATAAAGTTTCAGGAATATAGTGACAGAATTTTTATTTTTAGCGAACTTGCAAAGTTTTCTACCGTATAAGGTTGCTGACAATACTGGTATCGAATGCCTGTTGCCGATAACCTTGAATTTGAACGTGATTTTGTACAACATATAGAGGGAGCCGTTTCGGACTTTTGCGTTAAATGGATGAGCAAACAGTGCGGGTTGGTTTTCGGAAACAATCTACATAAGGAGTTTTATTTTGTACGACTTTGATGACTTTGACAGTTCGTATGTTGCGGACGAGGAAACTGTGTACATTGAAGACGATTTCGATGACGATGGTGTAAGTTTGAATCTGCCGGAAGGATCGACGTTACTTGCTGACGATGACGAAGACGATGATGAAGATATTGAAAATCCGGTGTCTGTGGCTGATATTGAGGAGATAAAATTTGACGGAACGGACTTTTGGTCGGACGATCCGGTTCGGATGTACCTTACGCAAATGGGTGAGATACCGCTCCTTACACTTCAACGCGAAAAATCGTTAGCGATGCAGATTGAAACGTGCAGACGTAAGTTTCGTGCGGTTTTGTTGGAATGTGATTACGTTCTTCAACACGCTGTGCGCACGCTTAATCGTGTTATGCGTCAGGAGTTGCCGTTCGACAGGACGATTCAGGTTTCGCAATCTGATAACAGAGAAAAAGACCAGATTACCGGACGTTTTGAGTCCAACCTTGCGACATTGCGTAAACTGATGGAGCGTAATCGTAGTGATTACAAAGTTGCGCTCAACAGGACACGCTCGCCCGAAGAACGTAAAACGGCGTGGTACCGGCTCGCACGCAGCCGCCGTTGTGCTGTTCGTATCGTTGAAGAACTCGGTCTCCGTACACAACGTATTGAGATTATGATTCCGACACTTGAAAAATTCAGCAAGCGGGTTGACGATTTGGCTCGGCGAATCAGAGAGCATAAGGCATCTGGTCGTCCTGAACGTGAGCGGCGGGATATGGCTGGCGAGTATCGCGAGATTCTCAAACTGACGCAGGAAACGCCGACAAGTTTACGTAACAGAATCAAGTACGTGAAGGAATTGTTCGCACGGTATCAGGAAGCGAAACGCGGTTTGTCGGAAGGAAACTTGCGGCTTGTTGTTTCGCTTGCGAAGAAATACCGTAATCGCGGACTGACGTTCCTCGACCTGATTCAGGAAGGTAACGCTGGTTTGATGCGTGCGGTTGACAAGTTTGAGTACAAACGCGGTTTCAAGTTTTGTACTTACGCGACGTGGTGGATTCGTCAGGCGATAACCAGAGCGGTTGCAGACCAGAGCCGTATAATTCGTATTCCGGTTCACATGGTTGAAACGATTACGAAGGTACGTAATGCCGCACGGAAAACGTCAATGGAAAACGGACGTGAAGCGACGAATGACGAAATCGCAAAGGAAGCAAATATGACGAGCGACGAAACTCGCCGGATAACGTCAATGAGCCGCTATCCGATTAGTCTCGATCGTCCGGTTGGCACAAGCGAAGATTCGCACTTTGGCGACCTGTTGCCGGACATCACGGCGGAGAATCCGTCGGTAAACGCGCTGCAAGAAGCGTTGAAGACGAGAATTGCGTCGGTGCTGAAATCGTTAAGTTACCGTGAACGTGAAATCATAAGGTTGCGTTACGGACTAGGTGACGGATACAGTTACACGTTAGAAGAGGTAGGTCACATCTTCAAAGTGACACGTGAACGTATTCGCCAAATAGAAGCGAAAGCGATCCGCAAACTGCAACAACCGTTACGAAGCCAAACACTGGTAGAGTTCCTGTCGTAGTTTCAGTTTACAGGCAAAACGAAAACCGCCGTGAGCAAAACAAAATTTTGTTCGCGGCGGTTTCATATCGCCAAGTGTGTAGTCCCGATAGGGATGATATGTCGGTAGAAAATATGCTAACAAGAATACAAGTCCCGTAGGGATGAAATGTCGGTTAAACGGTCGTCACCGACATATCGTCCCTACGGGACTGAATTTTTTTACCATTCGTTTTCTACCGATATTCCGTCCCTAACGGGACTATGATTAGCCGTCTT
>JAITST010000117.1 GCA_031287585.1 Planctomycetaceae bacterium
ACCGTTGCGTCGTGGGACTTGACCGAACCGCAAAAGCGGCGTGATGCCGTTTCGGAGTTGGAGACAATCGAACAGATTATCGAAAAGAACCGGAAAGCGCATACGTCAATCAAAGACGAATTTATTCGGATTTGGAACAGCGAAAGCAAACCGTTTGCGTTGGAACGTGTAACGGAGAAATACGATGCACTCGACGGCTGGTTTGCCGACCTGCTGAAAAAAGTGCGAGAAGTAAAATCGCAACTCAATAAAACTGATGGCGATGTAACGGTACCGGACATCGGTTTTGGCGGAGGCGGGAATCGTTCAAAAGGCGAATCGCCGGAAAAAGGAGCGAACCCGTGAAATGTTCGACCGGAACCAGCAGCCCAACGTGCAATCAAAGGTTTTAACACAATGCTCTTGCTTTCGCTGTGAGTAATTGAGTGTATCTTATCTATTTTAACCACGACCTCGTAAACGCTATTAAAATTTTCTCCGCCACGTCTTCACACGCCAATTGCAAAGTAAAAAAATCCCAATAATTTCGAACATTTTCGTTTTTCGCACGTATAACATTCCGTATTCTGTTTTTTTGATTCATGGTGGTAATCAGATGTTGTACACACGCGATTCAAATTTTTACCAGCAGTTGTCATTGTTGAGGGGCGTATTTAAGCCGTTGAGCGATCTGCGTAAATGTCGCGGAGTTCGTCATCGTTTTGATTCGTTATGCGCATTGGTGTTTTTGGCTTTGATGGCTAGAACAAACCGTCCGTCAATACTTTCTCGATTACAAAAATCAAGACACGAGAAATCAACAAAAGAACCAGTGGGTTCAACTTCATTACAGCGGCAAAGAATCGTCTTTGACAGACGAGCAAGAACAAGATTGGTTATAGTGGCGAGTAGCGAGTATTGTTTGAACTGTATAAACAAACAGATACTCGCCACTAACGACTCGCTACTCCACCAAAACGGAAAATTCAAATGTGTTTGGTATATGGTTGGATTCGAAAAGAAACCGAGAAAGAATTAAAGACACTGTGTTTGCTTAATAAGGGCGGTCGTGAGCGGGTGAACATTAACGGAGCGATGAACATTGATTCGTTGCAGATGACGATTGTTTTTTCGGAGAGTATCAATAGTGCCTCGACAAAATGATTGTTACAAAAATTAGAGCGGTTGTATCCTTTGGCGGAGAAGATACATGTTATTCTTGATAACGCACGATATTATCATAGTAAAGAAGTACGTGATTGGTTAGCGAGGCATAAGAATATCAAGTTACCTTTTTTACCGGGCTATATTCCGAATCTGAACTTGATCGAACGGCTTTGGAAATTTTTCAACGAAAAGGTTCGGAACAATCGGTATGATGACACGTTTTCAAAATTTACGGAGGCGTGTAAGAGTTTCTTTCGCTGCCGAAAGAAATGGACAGAAGAACTACGCACCCGAATAACACAAAACTTTCACCAATTCAAAAAACCAATTTTTCAAGGAACTAGGGTATATTTCGGCAAGTGCAATCGGATAGTCGGTCTCTTGGGCTTCAATGAATCATTGCAGGTTGTACACCGTTCACCCGAATCGCCGCGTTATTGTTTCCGCGACTTCTTTTAACCAACCGGTACGCTGTTCCGGTGTGCTTGTTATTATTTGCTCGAAGTTTCGGCGTTCGTAGGATTTACTGCCGCATAGACCGAATACTATTGTTTTCCAGAAATGTTCTATCGGGTCTTTATATACGTTTAACTCTACCTCACGCGGCGTGTTTGACGTTGAGAAGACTTGTACAGATTTTTCTGTGAACATTGGTACTACGCCGTCCGCCGAAAATTTGTACGCGAAACCCTGACGGAAAACGCGGTCTAGCCAGCCGCGCAGTATTGCGGGCGCACCGCCCCACCAGTTTGGGTGTACGAATACTAATATATCCGCATCGCGGATTTCCTGCGTGTGTTTTCGGATTATATCCGGCAGTTTTTCTTCCGGCGCGTCAACGTCTTCCGCTGGCAGTACAGGGTCGAAGTGTTCGCGGTATAGGTCGTGAAGTATTACCTTGTGTCCGGCGGCGGACAAACTTTCGCTGACCGTCGCCGCTATCGCATGATTGAAACTACCGGACTTGGGACTGGCTAATTGGATTACCGCATTCATTTTATTTTGCTGGTTAATGATTTGGTCAGAACGCTTATTAGTTTCTCACTCTCATTTTTACCGTACCGTCTGCCTCTACATCTTCTTCTACTATTGTCATTCCGCGTTCTTTCATTTCTGTCACCAGACGATTATACGAGTATTGCTGCGTTACACGCCCTATTAAGTCGTCGCCGAGTTTTTGCACTTCTCGCTTCGTCAGACCGTCCGCATCAATTGTTAAACGTAACGTACCGCGAATGTCACGATGGAACGTTACCTTGACGTTGTCCTTTTGAATTGTCAACGTTTCACCGCGATTCCTCGCGTCAGCCAGAATTTCGCTGTTCTCAATACTCATCTCTTCGTGAACATGAAGATTCTCACGTGAGACAGAATTCTCGTTAAGGTCTTCGTTACATTCCAAAACACTCTCCTCAACGACTGCGTAACCCATCGACATCACCGACGCGGTTATCGCTGCCGTAAGTAAAGGCCAACCCGTTACAATCAACGGAGAAATAATCAATATTGTACTCATTTGAAACCTCATTTCGGTTAGACGTGAAAACGGACAGACACAAACAACAGCACAATCATACCAAAGATTTTCGTGCGTGTCAACGGGCGGGTTTTATAATTGTACTTGATATTGTATAATCGTGGTGTATTTCGATATGCTTTCGTTAATCATATTAACCAACAACTTCTGCGATTGAAAAATATATTTTATGAACTGGAATCAATTATACTGTCAAGATTGTATCGCCGGTATGCGTGAACTTTCCGATGGCGAAGTTGACTTGGTATTTGCCGACCCGCCATTCAATATCGGTTACGAGTACGACAAGTACCGCGACAAGTTGCCTTACGAACGTTATCTCGCGTGGTGCCGCGAATGGTTTACGGAAGTTCGCCGCGTACTGAATCCGCACGGAACGTTTTGGCTTGCTATCGGTGACGACTACGCGGCAGAATTGAAAGTACTTGCAACACGCGAAATCGGGTTGCACTGCCGTTCGTGGGTCATTTGGTACTACACGTTCGGCGTGAATTGTAAACGGAAATTTACCCGTTCGCATACTCATCTGTTTCACTTTGTTGTTGACGAAAAACGATTCACGTTCAACGATGAGACGATTCGTGTACCGAGTGCGAGACAGTTGGTTTACAACGACAAACGAGCGAACGCGAAGGGCAGATTGCCGGACGATACGTGGATACTGCGACCGGATTGGATTCCCGACGACTGTACGACGGACGACTCGCTTCTAATACAATCGCGAGTTTGCGGCACGTTCAAAGAGCGTGAGGGCTGGCATAACTGCCAAATGCCGGAACCGGTGCTGGAACGAATTATAAAATTGTCAAGCAACGAAAAAGAAAAAATCCTTGACCCGTTCGCGGGCAGCGGTACGACGGCAGTAGTAACCCAAAAACTAGGAAGACAATATCTGGGCTTCGACGTATCAGAACAATACATAGAAAACGCAACAAAGCGATTGAAGAACGGTTCTAGTGAGTTGGATGAGAGGTTGTACTGATTGCAGGGCAAAGGTGTGCGCCGGAACCGTCACTCGCGGGGGTGCGGTCACGGG
>JAITST010000305.1 GCA_031287585.1 Planctomycetaceae bacterium
CCATCGCATCAAAATAAGTTAACAAGGATTTAGGGCATTATTTTGTTATGTTACTTGGACATAGCATTTTTTGTGCCATTTAGTTGAAAACAAAATCCCCCACTAAAGTTTACACACCCCCCGCCACCGGTCTTTGACAAAGTGCAAACTGTTTTCCACTTGCCAGTAATTAGGTAATGCTCTAGGTTTATTGTTTTTTGGTTTAGGATATTATCAAGCAACTTGTCGAAAGAACGGTTCCGTGCGGTAAAAACCTGCGTATCTTTGTGTTTGCCGTCCTTTCAAAGAGCAGTAAAATTTAAAAACAATAAATTTATGACACGTCCCAAGGAATTAGGCAAGTCGGTTCCTTATGTGATTTATGATTTGTTGAACAATAATGGCTTTGTGAATGTCGGTGTTGACCACGACACGGCGACATTTGCGGTCAACAGTATTCGGACGTATCTTAACGAGATGGGCAAAGAACGTTTCCCTGCGATGAGTAAGTTGATGATCACAGCGGACAGCGGCGGGAATAATAATTGTCGTACAAGATTATTGAAGTTTGAGTTACAAAAGTTGGCGGACGAGTTTTCGATTGACATAACGGTCTGTCATTTTCCACCGTGAACGAGTAAGTGGAACAAGATTGAACATCGGTTGTTTTCGTACATTAGTAAGAATTGGCGTGGGCATCCGTTGGTGGATATGGCGACGGTGGTGAACTTGATTGCGAACACTAAAACGGAGACTGGCTTGACGATACGTTGTGTCGAAGAGAGGAATGTTTATCCGACAAAAATCAAAATCACCGATAAAGAATTAGCACAAGTCAACTTGAAACCGGACACGTTCCACGGTGAATGGAACTACACCATCAAAGCAAAAACTAAAAATATAAAGTGAGCGAGTTATTGTTTGACGGATACTAAATTAAAAAATTTTGTATTTAGTGGGTTGTTAGAAGTTGCCAAAATCTAAAATCCTTTCGTTTCTCCGTGTCCACCGTGCCCCCGTGCGCAAAATAACCAATCAATTTTACCTATCCTTACCTACCTATGAAAAATGACTTTGCAAAATCGTTGTAAGTTTGTGACATCGTATTGTGATTTTTGGGAAAGTGCAGATACGGGTAGTTTACACAGGTTGCCAAAGCGTGTACAATGTGACTGACGTTCGTTTTTGTGACGGCGTTTTTGGGCTACTTAAAACAACAATTTAACTATTATTCTCTGGAGATTAACTGGGAGAGGTTTTATGTCAAAAACAAAAACAGCAAAAGGTAGTAAGGGTAACGTTTATCCAAAACTGCACAACGCGGCGTGGCCAGGCGTTGTGGGAAAAGGGGCACCCGGCGGCGAGCCGTGTATCGACCTCGATACAATGATTGCGTTGACGGTTGCGGCGGAAGTCGATGGTGTCAAGTTTGACGGCATTGACCCGTTCCTGTCGCCGCCGCACTTCGACATCGACCACCCCGAAGAAGCCGCAAAGCAACTCGCGGATAAGGCAATCGCGAATAATCTCGAAATCGGAACGGTTGTCGCACCAATCTGGGGCGGCTCGGCGACCGGTGACGACGCGGCAAAGACGACGTTTCTAAACGCAATCAGGAATGCGTGTATTGCCGCGAAAACGTTACGTAAACTTGGTGTTCGACCGAACGGCTGTGTTCGTATCGACACTTCGACGGGAGTTGACGCATGGTTGAAGAATCCGGTGGAGAATCAGAAAATCATAGTCGCGACATTCACGCAGGCGTGTGAAATCGCGGCGGAGTATGACGAAGTTCTCGCGTGCGAAGGCGAAATCTGCTGGGGCGGAATCCATTCGTGGCGGCGTGTGAACGAAGTGTTGGAAATGGTTGACCGTCCACAAACGCTCGGCTTTCAAGCGGATATGGCTCACTCGATGTTGTACCTGTTGGGCTACAACGCACCCGAAGACCGTCTCCTGCCTGAAAACTTCGACTGGTCAGACACCGAAACATTCGATGCCGCGTACAAAAAGATGACGAACGTGCTGCGTCATTGGACGGTAGATTTCCACATCGCGCAAAACGACGGCACGGTGTTCGGCAGCGGTACTCACGACAAAACGGGACGGCATTGTTTGCCGAACGACCCGAACGGAAAATTGAATATCACGCACCACGCCGGATTCTGGCTCAAAGACGAAGACGGTTTGACGAAACGGTTTAATCATATTTGTTGGGACGGTTGTATGTTCCCGAACGCAACGATGATGAAACCCGAAACGTGGAATTTAATTTTGGCGGCTATGATTGACGTAAGAAATAATTACGGATGGAAGTGAGTTGTTAGTTGTTCGCGTTAAAAATAATTCACAATCCATTCACCAACATAATCAATCTCATAACATAAATATAATGAAAAGACGAGTTGTAATAACCGGAATCGGTATGGTAGTACCGATAGGTTCGGAGATAGAGACAATATGGCGTAATCTGCTTGACGGCAAATCTGGTGTCGGCAGGATAACGCTCTTTGACGCGTCGGAATTTCCGACAAAGATAGCGGCGGAAGTCAAAAATTGGGACATAAGCGACATCGGCGAATCACCCGCCGCGTGGCGGACGCAAGACCGTCATACGCAATTCGCAATCGGCGCGGGCTACAAAGCGATGGTTGATTCCGGACTTTGGAACGGCAAACAGAAACAACTCGACAGTTCCGTTGACCCGACACGTTTCGGAGTTTACACCGGAGCGGGTGAAGGCAAACAGGACTTCTTCCAGTTCGTACAAATGGTAATGGCAGGTCTTGACGCAAGTGAAAAAGCGGGTGCGCCCGGTGTTTGCGATGCCGGCGCGTTTGTGAAAAAGGGACTTGAAATTCTCGACCCGATTAAGGAAATCGAACAAGAACCGAATATGCCCGCCGCGCATCTCGCGTCGATGTTTGGCGCGTTGGGACCGAACGTAAACTGTCTGACCGCTTGTGCAGCGAGTAATCAGGCGGTCGGTGAAGCGGGCGAACTGATACGACGCGGCGAGGCGGACGTGATGATTGCAGGCGGCGCGCATTCGATGATTCATCCGTTCGGCGTAACGGGCTTCAACTTGTTGACCGCGTTGAGTACCAACAACGAGTTTCCCGAACAGGCATCGCGACCGTTCGACAAAACGCGTGACGGTTTCGTGTTGGGTGAGGGCGCGGCGATGGTGATATTGGAAGAGTACGAACGGGCGAAGCAACGCGGCGCAAAGATGTACGGCGAATTGGCTGGTTACGGAACGACTGCCGACGCGTACCGGATAACGGACATTCACCCCGACGCGCGCGGAGCAATCGGATGTATAAGTATGGCGTGGGAAGACGCGGGTGTAACACCGGATAAGATTGACTACATAAACGCGCACGGAACAAGCACGTCGGTAAACGACCGTGTAGAAACGAAGGCGATTAAGAAGGTGTTCGGCGAGCGGGCATACAAGATTCCGGTATCGAGTACGAAAAGTGTAACGGGACATTTGATAGCGGCAGCCGGAGCGAGCGAACTAATTTATTGCCTGCTGGCGATGCGCGACCAAATCCTGCCGCCGACAATAAACTACAAGACCCAAGACCCAGACTGTGATTTGGACTACATTCCAAACACTGCTCGTCACGCAAAATGCGACATAACTATCAGCAACAGTTTCGGCTTCGGCGGACAAAACGTAACGGTGTTGTTGAAACGGGTGTGATATTTTGCGCTGTGGGGTAATGATGTAGAACGCTGCATATAACGTCTCTACAATTTTTATCCGTGTTCGGTATAGCGTACTAGCCGTTGTTTTCTTTGGTGTACGATTAAAAGCATCTATTGAGAATAAGTTACGTCTGTGCTATACTGGCAACGGTTGGAAATTGCGCTACCCACATTACTATTGAGTAGATGTTGACAAAGAATCCCTACCCCGTAGGGGTTAAATATGGATAACCCCGTGCGACAGCACGGGGTAAGTACCACCAAGAATTCAACCCCGCAAGGGGTTGAATAAAGTGTTCGATTCAGTGATTGCCCCCCTTGCGGGGTTCGGTTTTCAGAGATACCGCCCCCGTGTTAGCACACAGGGTTATCCAGGTTTTGCCACTTGCGGGGCAATGTGAGTACGCAAATTTCAATCGTGTTCGGATTACTAAATCACTGACTAATGTGTTCTGCGAACAGAATTTTTACACGTTTTGGCTTACTGGATTGAATGTTTTATGAAGATTGCATATTTTGATTGTAATTCGGGTATCAGTGGCGATATGACACTTGGGGCTTTGATTGACCTTGGGGTTCCGCTTGATTATCTTAATACGGCTTTGAGGTCGCTTGGGGTTGATGGTTTGCGTTTGTCGGTTGCGGAAGTACGGCGGCGCGGGTTTCGCGGTAAGATGATTACTGTTCATGATAACGAACATCACCATAGTCACGGTGAACATCATAATCACGGTGAACATCACCACAGTGAACATCATCACGGTCACCACGAACATAATCAACATCACGAACACGCTGAACATTATGCTCATCGCGGTTTGACCGAGATTCTTTGGATGATACGCGGCAGCGAATTGACCGTCGGTGCGAAAGAGACGGCGGAGTTGATTTTTCGCAACATCGCGGCGGCTGAAGCGGAAGTTCACGGTTGCGATGTTGAACGTGTTCACTTTCACGAGGTTGGTGCGATTGATTCGATTGCGGATATTGTCGGTGTCGCTGTTGGTTTCGATTATCTCGGTATTGAGCAATACGCCGCGTCGCCCGTGCCGACCGGAACCGGTACGATAACAATTGCTCACGGGCGTTGCTCTGTTCCCGCACCCGCGACCGCGCGATTGTTGACCGGTATTCCGCTCGCCGAATCGTCGCTTCCTTACGAGTTGACAACGCCGACAGGTGCGGCGATACTGTCTTCGCTTGTCACACGTTACGGTGCGTTGCCGTCAATGTCGATAGACCGAATCGGTTACGGTGCCGGCGGACGCGATATGGCGGAGCAGGCGAATGTTTTGCGGATTATTCTCGGTGACTCGCTTCACCCGTCGTCGGAGCAAGCAACGCCTACGGGTGTTTGGTTAATCGAAACGAATCTCGACGACATAACAGGTGAGGTTATCGGTTACGTTCAGGAGCAACTTTGGTCGCTCGTACCGCCGCCGCTCGATGTTTGGACAACGGCGATTGGAATGAAGAAGCAGCGGACGGGTGTACAATTGTCGGTGTTGTGCCGTGTGGAATCGCGTGAGACGGTGGAAAAATTATTGTTGCTTGAAACACCGACATTGGGTTTGCGTTGCCGTGAAGTTGAACGTGTTGTGTTGCAACGTGAGAACGCGACGGTCGAAACGCCGTTTGGTGAACTAAAAGTTAAACGGGCGCAGTTGCCGGACGGGACGACGCGAACAACGGCGGAGTATGAATCTGCGAAGAATGTAGCACGCAAGAACGGTGTCCCGATTCGTGAGATTTACGATTGGCTTGCGAAGAACGGTAAATGATAAAGACAGTGCTTGACAACGATTGAAAAACGGCAAGAATATTGTTGTCGGGAGTGTCGGTTTCACAGAAAGATGTTTACAACAGATTACTATAAATTATGACAATGTTATTCATAGGTCGCGATGCGGAGTTGTCGCAGTGGACTAAAATACTGAACTCTCCGAACGGTTGCGCGGTGGTTGTGCTGGGCGACGCGGGAATGGGGAAAACGCGGTTGCTCGACAAGATGGTTGGATCTGCGATTGAACGCAAGGATATGAAATGCGTCGCGGTGCGTTACGCGGTATCGTCGGACGAATCGCCCGGTATGATAACACGTCTCATTCTGGAAGACGCTTTTATGGCAGCCCGCGCCCGTATCGGACAACTCGACATAACAAACAAACGTTTCGTACAATGGGCAACATTGTTTGATAATCTTAAATTAGTCAGTCACACAACAACCAACCGCTACGACTTCCTTAATGCGCTACGTTACGTACCGCAGAAGCATATTTTAGACCAGTTCGTACAGCGTCTTGAATTTCTGTCGCACCACCTCGAAGGCAACTCGCGTATAATTATCGTCATTGACCCGCGTAATATCGAATCATCAGTTCGTTGTGAGGCGTGGCAGCAAGTTTTCACCGCAATCCCGCCGCGTATAATCTTACTCTTTGCGCAACACAAATCCGGTACGTTCGTAAGCGAAAGTTCAATTCGCTCACTGCAATCAGTAACATTTATACCGGATGTTGGAGGATTACAACCATTCACACAAGAAGAACTTAACCTATTAGAGTTATCAAACGACGCAAATAACGCAATAAAAGTTTTCGACGGAATGCCGTTTAATGTAGCATCGGCGATAACACTGCTCAACGAAGGTAACTGCACGCTAAATGAGTTGCCGCGTGTGAACGACCCGAATGCCATTGCCGCCTCTTTGTGGAAACGCCTGCAAAAAGCCGGTCCCGATGCCCAAGCGTTGCTGTATGCTTATGTAGTTCTTGGTGTCGCGGTACCGGATTCGATAGTCTGCGAGGTAGCCGAAATCAGTGACACAGTGTTACGAACATTACTAGCCGATAAATATGTATCATCGTTAATCCGTACCGAGCCAACCGGACGCGGTGTCTGTCATTTATTCTTACGTGATTACATTCGTGAAAACTTACTGACAGAAAACGGCAAATGGACTGACGAAGCAAAACGATATCACCACCGGGCTGTAATCGTATATTTCAACATCCTGCGCCGTGACTTACACAGTGACCCGCTCGCAACAATGCAATTCCCCAAACATTCATTGCACGCCGAAGGTACTCGTGCATTTATTGACTCGCTGACATACAGCGAACGGGCGTTCCACTCGCTAGGATTCTACGTCACATACGGTGAGTTACTCGAACAAGCGTTAGGTCTCATCGAATCAGGTTCAGAGGACGAAATCGACATCCGTTACCTGCTTGGTCGCTTGCGAATGCAACAAGCCCAACCGGAGGAGGCGAAGCAAGAGTTGAATCGCGCAATGGAATTGTTAAGTGACAAACAAAACTTGGCACAAACGGCAAAAATCACAATTGAACTAGGTAAACTTTTCTTGAACGAGTTTCAGTCGGCGGAATCGAAACAACTGTTCAAACAAGCCATTGACGCATACATTGAGTCGAACGACTTGGTCGGAGCGATAGAAGGACGTGTATTTTTAAGCCGTTCATTAGCGGCGGACGGTAACATTAGAGAAGGCGAATTACTGTTACTAGATTCGTTCAACCTTTGCGATTCAATAGTGCCGCTCCGTAACCGTCAACGAGCGAAGGCATCACTTCATACTGCGCTCGGACGCTTATCCGAACGCCAAATGAAATTTCAGGACGCGACCGAACAGTACCACCACGCACTAGAACTAACGCAATATCTCTATGACCGTGAGATGGAAGCACTGTTATACAATGATATGCGTGACGTAACAAAGTGCGAGGGCAATCTGGACAACGCAAGAAAAAATCAACAAGCAGCCCTGCATATTCACGAAGAACTAGGAATGGTGGGGGCCACAGCAGAGGACTACTACCAATTAGGAATCCTCGAACGCCGCCTGCAACGTGTTGATTCATCGCGTGAAAGTCTAACAAAGGCGCGAGACTTGTTCAAGCAAATAGGAAATGCAGAAAAAGTAACAGAGATAGATTTGATGTTGAGGTAGAGTGTCCGTAGTTATAGCGAAACACGATTGAAATTGTTCGTATTGTGGTTATCACTATCCCGAACGCGGCATCATCAAAAAGTATTGCGACGGCGGAATTGAGGAAACTGTTAAGACATATTATTATTGTCAGAAAAGTTCTCTTGAACAATATAAAATGTCTATCATCGAAGAGTTCACGAAACGTCCGCCGACAACATCCATCGAAGCAACTCTTCGGCGTGGAACTGGTCTCGTAGCGAGTTCGGATTTTTATGAAAAACTTGGTAATGTCGTTGGCGGAGCAGTGGATTTGTTGTTCTTGCCGAGTTGTAGCCCGGAGATTAAATTTGATGAAAGATTGAGGAAATTTGTCAAGAAGCGATGTTTGTACAACACCTACTACAAAACTTTTGAAGATTTCAAAAACGGAATCAATGGATGTTTGGAGTAAGTCAACACAAACTATAAATCCGATGCCAAAAAATTTATAATTTGAGGAGTTGTTAGAAGTTGCCTCAAGTAAAACTGAAAAATTTTTTTGCCCCCCGTTGACGGAATCGAAAGTTATGATAGAATGCTCTATACTGGTTTGTGGAGTTTCGTCCCTAACGGGTTTTGGTTTTGCAAGTGGCTACTACAACGTTATCTAATGACACCTCTAATAACACTAAATTCTGCCCCCTTCCAAAAAAATACATAATAGGGAGATGAATTTTTTCACACATTTCGGTTGCTGGTATTTTATTTGTCGCCGTCAAAACGGAGTATCTCCCCGCTAATCCACTCTGCCTAACTTTTTCAAACTCAAATAGCGGCTGATATTACTGCCTAAATTTCTCATTCCTATCCAAAACTTCGCCCT
>JAITST010000315.1 GCA_031287585.1 Planctomycetaceae bacterium
GGGGGCATGTTGGAGAAAACAACGCGCAGAAAAGATGGCGGTTATCTGCGCCGCAATATACTCAAAACAATGGAATTACTGTTGGAAAATATAAAAATCCCACACTAAGTTTTACACACCCGTTACAAAACAATTGATTGTCGGCACGCGACAGCAATTTACGAAACCGCAACTTTTCTCAAAGATACACATTTTTTCGGTTGTATGGATTGTCACGTAACGGTTTTATCAGGTATAATGGACAAAATGAGTGGAGAGTTGGTATTGGGTAGAATTTGAGTATATTTGCTGTTGATTCGGTTGTATTTTTGTAGATTATTTGTATTGTATGTCGTGAAGGTCTTTATTTTGTATCGCTGTTTTCATGACTATATTTAAGGATTTATTATGCGAACTCACTTGTTATTAACTATTCTGTTTGTTGGGTTTACTAGCGTTTTTCTTTTTGGGCAAGATGCTGCGCCGGATACTGCTGTTGCCGACGAGAAACCGATAGCGGCTGCGGACGAGGAGTGGAAGTGGACTACTTTCGACCCGAAAAAGAGTTACGTACAACTTTTGATGCCGCGTATTGCCAATCGGCTTGGGTTGACAGACGTTCAGCGCGCGGAAGTTCAGCGGCTTGCTAATGAACGGGCGCAGAAACTTGCCGCGTTGCCGCTCGACAAAAAAGAACTTTGGGAACCGGCAATTCTTGAAAACGAAGCAAAACTAGAAGCGTTGCTTACTCCGCAACAGAAAGAACTTTGGCCTAAAGTCTTTGCTGACAAAAAAATTAAATTTATCTTCAACAACCAAAAATGGGAAGATGTTCTCAATATGTTTGCTGATATGGCTGGTTTGCAACTCATTATGGATTCGCCGCCGCCCGCTACTTTTAACTACTCCGACAATCTCGAATATACGCCCGCAGAAGCAATCGACAAACTTAATAGCGTGTTACAGACCAAAGGTTACACACTCATTCGTAACGGTAATATGTTGATGTTGTTCAACCTGACCAAAGGACGGATACCGGCGCAGTTCGTTCCGAAAATCAAAATCGAAGACCTCACCGGACGCGGCGACTTCGAGTATTCTACCGTTGTGTTCCCGCTCGGACGGCGTAATCGTTCGATGGTACTGCAAACTATCGAACCATTCAAGAGCGAATACAGTTACGTTGTCCCGATGACCGGTAACTCGTTAATGATAACCGATACAACCGGTGCGTTGCGTGTTATCGACAAAGTTATTCAAGGTGTTTACGAACCGCCGGGACCGTCGCCGCCAGATCCGCACCTACCGCCGCCGCCGCCAACCTGGCAGGTTTACGCATTTGAAAAAGTTGACGTACCTGAAATCGAAAAGATACTGCGTGAATTTTATTCAGACTTGAAAATCCTGCGGCTCGGTAATTCGAAACAGGTTTACATTTTCGCGCCGCCCGGACAACACGCCGCGATAAAGTCAATTTGCGATATGCTCGACGCGATTGCCGCGCCGATGGAAAAACGTTCCGTTGTCGCGTATCCTGTCGAATCGTTGCTCGGTATGACACCGCAACGCTTGTGGCAGATGAGCCGTCGCGGACGCGGTCAGTCGGGAGGCGGTGCTGGCGCAGTGCCGTATCAGCAGTTCGCGCAGATGCAACAGTATCCGGGTTTCAATCCGATAGACGCTAACGTTTCGGTAATGAAAGAAATTGCGGACATACTCGAATATGCGGTACCGGGCGCGATTGTTTCAGTGAATACGATTAACAACAAACTTGTCGTTCTCGCAACAGATGAAGACCATAAGACGGTCAAGAAGTTTATCGACGACCTTCGCACGACTGCCGACGAACTACCGCCCGAAGACCAACCCGTTGTCAAACTCTATCAGTTCGCTGACCCGAAGAAGAAATTCGACGATGAAACCGTGAAGATGGTTCGCGCGGTTGTGCCGGACAATCAGGTTATCTTCGCCGAAGAAAACAGCCGCGTGCTAATAGTTGCGACGGCGAAGGAACACGACAAAGTTTCGCAAGCGGTGAAGGAAATCGAGGCGGCTGTCGTTCCGGTTGAAGACCGAACGTTAGTCGTTTACCGTTTGCACGCACCTGCCATTTCTCGTTTGCATCAGGCGTTGGTTCAACTGAAATCAGACGAACTGAAAAATATCGTCGAGTTACGTGACAGCCGTGCCGGTTCGCTTTCAATCATCGCGACCGCAAAGCAACACGAAGCGATTCGCAAGTTGATAGGCGAAATCACTGGTGCCGCCGCGAACGCAAAAGGCGAGTTGCCCGTGATACGTGTTGATGTTCTCAAGTTTGAGCGCGGCGGTAGTGCGGCAGCGGCGTATCAGGTTTTCTCAACGATGTTTCCGAACATTGACTTGACGATTGATTATCCGCGTAACGCCCTCATTGCAAACGGGACAGCGGACGAACTCAATGTCCTCAAAATGGCGCATGAGGAACTTGTCAAAGACGACTCGCATGATGTTTTGTTCATACCGCTCAAACGTGACCTGCCGCAAGCGGTTGTCACATCGCTGAACCGAATCGCACCGCACGCCGTCGTTCAGATTGACAAAGAGAACAAGCAAGCGATTGTTTACGGAACAGTGACAGACATTAAGCGAGTCGAAGACGCGATTGCGCAATCGCAGAATGTCGAGCCGCCGAAAGAGGAATTGGTAACTTATGTACCGAAGTTCGGAATGGAACAATTTCGTAACAACGGCGCGGCTAACACTATCATCACCGAACGTTTCACCGAAGCGAAAATCTTAACCGATTCAGCCGGACAACGTCTAATGATTCGTGTTTCACCTGCGAACGTTGAGCCGCTCAAAGAGTTGCTCGCGACGCTGGATGTTGACCCCGATGACGGCGAAGAAACATTCATTTACCAGCCGAAGAAAATTTCGATTTCTGACGCATCGAATATGATACGAACACAGTTACCGCGTTTGCAGGTAACGACCGACGCGACAGGGAATCGTATCATAACACGTGTCCGCGCCGAAGATAAGGCGAAGTTGGTTGCGTTAATTGAGAAGATTGACGTTGTTGACGCGAAGAAGTCGGCGATGATTGTTTTCACACCCCAGCATATAGAAATCGCTACGGCGCGTAGTCTGTTGGCGGACATTTATCCCGACGCACAAATTTCAAACGACACCGAGAACAGCCGTCTCGTGATACGCCTCGCAGCCGAAGATGAAGCAGCGGTAAATTCGTTGCTTACCAAACTCGACACGCTCGACCCGAATGCTCCGAAGCGTTCGTTCAGAACGTACCCGATTAGCGTCGGAGCGAGCAACGCACAAGCATTTGTCGCGGACATTCAGAAACTTGTGCCGAAGGCAAAGTTGACGTTTGATGCCGTTTCAAGCCAGTTGGTCGTTTGGGGAACTGACGAGGAACAGAAGATTGTAAGTGACGCTATCGGTAACTTGCAAGATACCGTCGGCGCGGCGAAACGGTTCAAACGTATCGCTGTCAATCGCGGCGATGTTGGTACACTTATAAACACGCTTTACCGTTTGTACCCGTATCCGGCGATAACTGTCAGTTACGATACTGTTGGTCGAACGCTTGTTCTTGAAGGACATCCGAACGTGTTGAAACAGGCGGCGGAATTACTCGCGTTACTCGACCCCACAGAGCCGGGACCAAACGCGACAGTTGTTCGTTTTTACAAATTGAATACCGAACCGTCGCAGATTTTGATTGACTCGTTAAACCAACTCGTGCCGGGGGTGACGATTGTTCCCGACAAAGAGGCGAAGCAATTGATGGCAATCGCAACACCGCGCGACCAGGATTCTATCGCGTCGAATGTCAAAGAAATCGCCGGAACGTTCACGCCGCCGGAAGAACCGATGTTCTTTATCTATCACGTGAACGAAAATGAGCGGCGGCGTGTTGAGGAATTTGTCAACGTCGCGAAGCCGCAACTGAAAGACTTATCGGTTGTCAAAGACGTGACACCCGGTCAGTTGACAGTTTGGGCGAAACCGACTGAACACAAGTTGCTCGCAAGCGTGTTAGAACAAATGAAAGTGAGCGGCGATGACGGCGTGAAGAAGGCGTTGAAGGTTTACCCGTTCCGTGTCGCGACAACGAAAATCGCGGAAGAAACGTTGCAAATCGCGGTGCCGGAAGTGGTTGTGATTGCGGATAACGAGGGATACCGCGTGATGTTGTGGGGCGATGAAACGGCGTTAGAGAAAGCAAACGCGATTCTAACGCAACTCGACGAACCGGACGAGAAACAACGTTTCACATTAGGAGTTTACTCGTTCGGCGACGCTGACCCGCTAATGGTTGAATCAACGTTGCGGAGCATTGTTCCCGACGCGGAATCGACATCGTCGGACGACCTCGTTTTCCGGCTCGGTTATCAGCATCGGATGGAACGAACGTATGGTTATAATATGCGTCAACTTATGCGTAATCGTAACACTCCGAATCGCGGCAACGCGAATGCGGGTATTTTCCGTGTCGATGCTGAACAGCGAAAAGTTTTCGTATTCGTCAGTGCTGCCGACCACAAGATTGTTGAGGACGCAATGACATCACTCAGTAAGTCGTTTGAGAATACGGAGAAGAAACTGGTAAAGCGTTTCGTTATGCGGCGGACTCGCGCGATTGAAATTTCTGCGAGCATTATGCGGGTTTATCCGTCGGTGCTTGTCACCGTCGAAGCGGACGGTAATGCGTTGATTGTTGAGACATTCGCGAGAACGATTGAAGACGTTGAGAAACTTATTGACTCTCTCGACCCCGAAACGCCAACCACCAACGATCCCGTTACAAAGTTCTACACGTTGGACACAGAACCAACACCGCTCCTGATGGAATCGTTGCGCCGTATTGCGCCAACCGCGTCATTCTATCAAGACCCTGATAGTAATCAGATTATGGTTATCGCGAAACCGCACGAACACACGCAAATCGCGGAAAACGTTAAGTCGATTACCGATAGTTATACGCTTCCTGAAGAGCCGATGCTCGTCGTATATCCGATTTCAGACAACGACCGTCAGCAGATTACGTCGTTCATCAATACGGCAAAACGCAAGTTGAAGACGATGGTTGTTGTACAAGGCAATCAAACTCCCGGACAAATTACAGTTTGGGGAACTCCAACGGAACATAACGTTTTAAGTGCCGCGATTGACGAAATAAAACGCAGCAGAACTATCGAACCTTCGCAAGAATTGCGTGTATTCACAATCGAACCGTACAACATCGGAGCAGCACGCCAACTTATCTACACCGGCTATCCGCACATTCGGTTTTTTCCCGATGAACGCAGAGGACGATTGATTCTTTGGGGCGACAAAGAAACGCTCGACACGATTGACAAACAAATCGCGGAACTCGAAAACAAAAGCGAGCCGCGAACGTATAAGCGTTATGCGATGAGACGTGCAGAGCCGTATCAGATGTACGCGATTGTTCAACGTTTGTATCCAGATGTGAGAGTGACATTCGATTATTCATCGTTGTCTATCGTTGTTGAAGGTATCGCCGGAGACCACAAGAAGATAAAAAGTTTGCTCGAAGAACTCGATCCCGTCGAGCAGGGACCGAATGACCCGATGGTTAAGTTTTACAAACTCGGCGCGAAGCCGTCGCAGGTTTTACTCAACACGCTCAATCGTTTCGCGCCAACCGCAACCATTCAGCCCGACCCCGACGGCAAACAACTAATGGTAATCGCGCGTCCAAATGAGCATGCGTTGTTTGCGCGGACGTTGCAGCAAATCATCGAAACATATACCGCTCTCGAAGACCCTATTTTCGTTAGTTATCCGGTTGACGTTCAGCAGAAAGCACGTTTGAACGCATTCATACAGACCGCGCGTAGTGAGTTGAAAAACCTGCAAGTTGTACCGGACAATCAAAACGGTCAGTTATCAATTTGGGCAACGCCGACCGAACACGCATTGTTGACAACGGTACTGAAACAGATTCAGGCGAGTAACGACAGCGAGGTAACAATGGAGATGAGAACATTTCCGATGTCCGCTGCCGACATTAGCACGGCTCAACAAGTTTTGACTGCCGCGCATCCCGACGCGAAACTATTCCCCGACCAGACGAACGGAAGGTTATTAGTTTGGGGAACACCAGCGTTGCTGGATAAAGTCGATGAGACGTTACGTGTTTCGGCGTTCGCGAAAACGATTAACGTTATCACGATTCCCGACGGCTCGACGAGTGACCGGACACGTGTTATCAAGATGATTCAAACGTTGTTCCCCGATTCAAATCCGACCGAAGGCGCGTCATCGAATCAGATTTTAGTCTGGGGCGGTGAAGCGTTGAAGAAGCGTGTGCAGCAAGTAATTGATGAGTCGTGTAAACCTGTACCGGCGGAACAGCAGACAATATACAAAACGTATCCGATTCAATTTGCGCAGCCGTCTGACCTCGTTAAGTATTTGAAGAGTATCGCACCGAACGCGACATTTGAGCAGTCACAAGTCAGACGTGCGCCGTATCGCGAGGATACTAAGGCGATTATCGCGTTGGCTACTCCGCTTGAACATCTCGAAATCGCGAAGACAATCGCAGAGATAGACAAGGACGCTCCAGACGGTCTCAAAGCCGTACCGCGTTTTTATTCGTTGCAAGATTTCCCGCCGGGTTCGTTTTGGAATGTGTTTGGAACTCTTTACCGAACGTTCACCGATTGCTCGTTGTTGCCCGGCGGCGACAATATCAATTTGACAATCGTTGCGACCGAAAATACTCACGCACAAATCGAAGCGTTCCTCAAAAAGTTTCTCGAACAGCAGGAACGCGGCAGACGTTACGTTGATGTTTACATGTTGACACGAACAAACTTCCCGCGCGTTATCGGTATTCTGACACGGCTCACGCCAAACGCAACTATCACGCCCGGCAGCGCACCTGACATAGTTGTCGTAGTTGGAAACGCAACCGAACAACGTGAAATTATGACGGCACTCGCAAAGTTGGAGATGGACTTTTCGCAGCGTCCCGCAGGCGCAAACGCGGAAACATCCGGTTTGAAGGTTTACAAGATTGCGGGTCGCCGCGCCTACGTGACCGCTCCGCTCGTTCAACAACAGTTCACGACCGCGATTATCCGCGCGACCGACGAGGAGCAATTGTTGGTATGGGCTTCGCCGTCCGAACACGAACAGATAGCAAAAATGGTCAACGCGGTTGCGGAAGCGTACCCTGACCCATCGTTGAAAACGTACTTCGTTAAACATATTCCGATTGGTGAGGCGTTTGCGTCGTTGGTACAACTTTATTCGCGAAACGAGGCGATAATTACATTGCGTCGTGATACCGGCGACTTGATGGTACAAGCGGACGATGCCGTTCACGCCCGCGTCGCGCGTAGTATCGAACAACTTGACCAGCCGCGTCCCGCGTCTGTCGAGAAGTACGCGAAGGCGCACGACGTTAGCGAGTTACCCGCCGAACGATTGCCGCTTGTTGCTAACACGATACGCGCGGCGTTGCCGGAGTTGCTGATGCTGCCCGGTTCGGTTGCCGGACAACTTGTAATTTGGGGACGTGAGGAAGAACAAAAACGTGCCGCGTTGATTATTGACGAAATTTTGTCGGAACGTGAGGACGCGGCGGCGGAGATGAAAACTTACTTGTTGAAAAAGGCATCCGCGACCAGCGTTACCGCGTTACTGCGTCAACTAGCCCCGAACGCGAAGTATAATACTGGTTTGGAAACGAATCAGTTGATGGTCTGGGCGAAACCGAGCGACCAACGTAAGATTGCAAACGCGATTGAAAATATGAACGAGGATGTCGTGGTGACAACGCTATTACCGTACTCGTTGAAAAATGTGAACGAATATACTGCGGCACAGTTGATAGGTGACTTACTCGCGACGCGCGGATTAAGTACGCGGGCAGTAACGCACGATTACTACGGCAGCCGGTTGTTTGTCGAGGCAGACGACGAAACGCATAAGTTGATTACGAATTTGTTAGAAAAAATGAAAGCACCAGACCGTGACCTTGATGTTTTCACGATTGAAAAAGTTGATTTGGAGACTGCGAGGATGGCGGTGTACGCGATGTTTTCAGACGAGAGTTATGATACTTCGCCACGTGTTGAAGTCGACTCTTACACGAACACGTTGTTCTTACGCGGTACGCAAGAGCAATTGGAACGAACGAGAAAGATGTTAATCAAGATGGGTGAAACGCAGTTTGCAACAGAGGAAAACACTGAAGGCGGAACGTATTTGCCAAAACGTGCGCAAAGTAAGTTACGTGTAATACACGTAGAAGGAAATGTTGACCAAACAATAAAAGAGATTGAAAAACTTTGGCCTCAAATCAACAATTCCCCGCTGCACATAAACCGTCAGAACAAACCAATAATTCAGGAAAAGCCGCAACCGGTAACACCGCCGTCGTCGTCACGCAAATCCGTAGGTTTCTACGCAATCGCGGATGACGTTGCGGCTGCGGCGGCACAAGTACCGCCTTCCGAACCCGCAGCCGAACCAACACCAACGGCGGTAACACCCCAGCAATCACCGGTCTATGTGATTGTAAACGACGACGGTTCACTAACAATAACGTCAAACGATACTCGTTCTCTAGACCAACTACAACAATTGTTAGAACGTGTAAGCAGCCGCGTAGTGTTTGAGGGACGCGACTACACAATTTACTCTGTACGCAATGTTAGCGCGTCGGATGTAGCAATGAAATTACAGTTGGTATTGAGAGACCGTCTGGCGGGTCGGACGCAGTTGCCGAGGACGAGGCAGCAATATGGTTTCGGTTACCAAACTCCGCGTGTACCGCTTGAAATCCTTCCGGAGATAAACTCGAATACGATTTACGTGAAGGGGTCAAAGGCGGAACGAAACGAAGTGGAAGAACTGATAACGATGTTTGACGTATCAGAATTACCGGGCGAGCGTGTTGTAAGAAAGCCGATACGTGTTCACATCAAAAATACGCAAGCGTATAGAATTGTTCAACAGGTAACTAATGTCTATCAGCAAAAACTTCAGGCAATAAGTTTGCCCGGCGGAGTCCGTCCCAGAATTACGCCGGACAATTTAACAAACTCAATAGACATAATTGCCCCTGAGCCGTTGGCGACGGAGTTGAAAGAATACGCGGAAGAACTAGACCGAAGAACGGTAGAAGAACCATCAAGAAAAGTACACGTAATCCCGCTAAAAGTAAACAGCAGAGTAATATCGGAAGCGATGAACATAATCCGCCAATCCCAAAACCAACCAATGGGCTACCAGAATCAAATGTATTATCAGGGATGGTAATCGCGAACATCGTGCTATACTCTGAACACGGTTGAAAATTATTTGTGTCGTGATGCAATCTGTTGCGTTCTGGTTTGGAACGCGGGAACACGGCAATCTTGACAATTTGCTGTGAAATGCTGCCAATGATGCGAATCTTGTGTTAAAAATTATTCGCAAAAATTTTCTCCTTTTCCTCCCATATTGCTATTGATTCTTTTGCGATAAATTTGGATAATTCCCGCGATTGTGTACTGTTTATTGTTCTCATCACGCTTTGTATTGCGGGAGGCGATTACGCTTACATACGGCTTTGCGCTGCGGTTTGTTTTGCTTTTTGCTCAGCGGTTGATTGGTTTTGTTCAGCCGATGGGCGGTGCTGCGCGCTTGTCGGTTTTGTTCTTTGTAATTGTCTCTACCTCTTTGTTTGCTCAGTACAATTATCTTGCACAGGATAAACAGCAGTTTCCTTTGCAGCAGTTGCAACAAATACAGCGTCACTTGCCTAACATTCCCAACTTACCGCCAGTTGCTTCCATTTTGCCTACATTCTCAAATGGTGAACATAACAACACTTTGCATAGCAGCAGCGAGTTACCCGGTTTTGGTAATCAGGCGATTGTCGCTTCGCGGTTTACTCCGCTTTCCGTTGAAACCAGCAACGCATTCGCCGACTCGTCTGGTAATTCGATAATCTTTTATCCGCAACAAGCGTCGAATGTACCGATTTCCGTTACCGCTAAAACCGGTACCGTTCGCAAACACACAAGCAGTGACGTTTACTTTCTCGATGGCGATTGTGAAATTCGTCAGGGTAACGATGTTACAGTCGCACCGCACGCCGTTGTCTGGGTTGACCATCCGAAGTCAGACCCAAGCGCGTTACGTGAAGTTACCGTTTATCTCGAATCACCCGATAAGAATAATCCCGTCGTCGCGTCAATCGCGTCGTACAACGGCGGCGGTCGAATCGTTGACCGCAAGTGGCTCGGCACGTTCAGAACATCAGCCGTTATCACTCCGTTCGTCATCGAACTCAAACAACAGCCGCACGAAATCACGCCGGAGATTTACAACCGTGCTATCGCCGCGTTACATCCGAAGTCTGCCATCCAGCAAGTCGCCGTAACACAGGAGCAGAATCGTGACCCCGCAAGCGAAAACAATACCGGTTTGCAACTCGAAGGTCGCCGAATCGGAATCCATTCACGCGGCGACCAACCGAACAGTATGCAGAGCGTTCCCGACCCGTCAAACGCCAACCGCAGCATAACCGTCATCACCAACGGTGTAACGATAACCATAGAGAGTCTCGGCAGTAATGACGATTCGTCATCGCAGTTCCTGCTCGGTCAGGTTCAAGACATCTCGACCGACTACGCCGTTGTCTGGGCATCGAACATTGGTCTGTTGCAACGCGGTGACGATAACGTTCAACGTAACAACGACGACTTTGAAGTTTACCTTGAAGGTAACATCGTTTACCGCGACGGCGACCGCACAATTTACGCCGACAAAATGTATTACGACGTTAAAAACAAACTCGGTTACATCGTCGGCGGCGAAGTCATATCGCCGATTCAAAGCGGCAACAATCTTGGTCTGGAAGGTGTCGCACGTCTGAAAGCGGACGTTGTTCGCCGTCAAGGTGACGGCACGTTTGAGGCGGAAAACGCGATGATTACAACGAGTTTGCTTGGAGAACCGAGTTATCATTTGCGAAGTAAATCGCTGACGGTGAACGAAAAAGTTACGCCGATTTTGAATCCGGTAACACGTATGCCGGTGATTGACGAAGACACGGGCAACGCACGGGTTGACCGTGAGATGTGGCTCGTTGCTGAGAACAACTTGATTTACGCCGGTCGCGTGCCAGTGTTTTACTGGCCTTGGATGGCGACGGATTTACAAGACCCCGTTCTGTATATCAAGTCCGCTGGTTACGGCAGCGACGACATTTTCGGAAATCAGTATCGAACGTCATGGAATCCGTTTCAGATTTTCAACATCCGTAAAGTACCGGACGGGTTATCGTGGGGAATAGATGTTGATTACTTCGACAAACGCGGTATCGGTGCTGGTACAGATTTTGGTTACAATCGCGAAACGTTGTTCGGCATCCCCGGTTTAACAAGAGGAAAAATCGACTTCTGGGGAATTTACGACACCGGTAAAGACGTGCTGACACGCAATCGCCGCGACTTGTCTTTCCCCGACTCGTACCGTTACACACTCAACTGGAAACATCGGCAACAACTCGGCAACTCGCCGGATTCGTGGATGTTCAACGCACAAGTTGGTAAAACGAGTGACGCGAATTTTCTTGAACAATACTATTATAACTCGTGGATGACCGAACCGAACCGGACAACTTCTGTCGAACTGAAAAAGACCGAAGGTACTCACTCGCTTGGTGTCAAAGCGGAGTACGCACTCGATACGACGGTTACGAACACGAATACGTTGCCGCGTCTTGACCTTTATACTGTTGGTCGTTCGTGGCTTCACGACACGCTAACGTGGCACTCGCATACACGGTTGATGTATGCACAGTACAATGTTCTCGCCCCGCCGACTGACCCGACCGACGCGGATTTGTTCAACTATCTTGATTACGAGGTGAGTAACGGAATACACTATCCGGCGGGTGCTGCGGCGATTTCCGCAGAGGGCGAAGTTTTATCGACACGTCACGAGTTGGACTTGCCGTTCAGTTTGGGTGCGTTAAAAGTTGTGCCATACGTCTTGGGCGATTTTTCGCATTGGGGAAAAGTTCGTGACGGCGGTAGTCTTGATAGATTGTACGGTCAGACGGGCGTTCGCGTCAATTTGCCGTTTTGGAATGTGAATCCAAACGTGTCGAGTAAAACGTTTTACGTGAACGGACTTTCTCATAAAGTTGACCTCGATACCGAGTTTATGTACGGTAGTGCGGACAAACATATCGACAAACTGATTATGTACGACCCGCTGGACGACTGGTCAACGGACAGCGTGCGTCGGCGATTTAGTGGTGGAGTAGTACCGTTGCAGTACGACCCGCGTTATTATGCGTTGCGAAGCGGAATGGGCGGTAACGTTGCGTCGTCGATTATGGATATTGCGGATTCGCTAACGATGTTTCGTTTCGGTATGACACATCGTTGGCAAACAAAACGCGGCACGTCGGGACATCGAAACATCGTTGACTGGATAACGTTGTCAACGCATTTCAATTACTACCCCGACGAATCGCAGAACAACGGACAAGCACTCGGACTAATTGACTACAATTTACGTTGGCACGTAGGCGACCGTTTTCTGGTATTCTCGTCGGGCTTGTTCGATACTGGCAGCGATTCGCAAAAGATGGTACGCGCCGGTTTACAAACGCAAAGACCGGGACGCGGTAGTCTGATGGTAGCGGCGGACTGGTTTGACGGAATTGTATCAAAGACATACATCTCACTTGATACGTCTTACGTAGTAAACAAAAAATACTCGTTATCATATTCAACTGCCTACGACGTAAACGACGGAATAAACACGGGACACAACATCGGCTTGGTAAGAACGGGCGAATCGTTCACATTATTTGTAGGAGCAAACTACAATGAATCGCTAAACACATGGTCATTCGGTCTAAACCTAGCACCAAACTTCCTGCCAAGCATAGCAAACAGAACGACAGGTGCAAACTCGGTGAATAGTGTGCAGAGATAAATAAATTTTGACAGTGACCGGTAAAATGAAAACTTAACGAACAATACGCAAAATACGCATTTCAACAAATCAACCTGTATCCAACCCACTGTGCCTAAATACCAAAACCAAAGCGTACACTAAGTTGAGACATATGCGACACCACCCTCGTTTAATGGTAGATTACTGGCGTTGCAAGGTATATCTCGTTATCGGTGGGAAAAATTGGCATTAATTTGGTACATCAAGGAGCAAGCGTTGGTGTCCAAGTACCGCCTGTATTATTTATTTCAACCGATGCTGTTAATGACATAGGGAAATTGGGGGAATACGGGTCATTGGTTCTTACAACAATCGCTTTTTGAACTTTACCTTTTAGATTCGCAGGCAAAAACAAGACATCAATCGTTCCAGTTTCGTTCGGATCCAATTTTTTATTTGGAAAAGCAGTTACCTGAATAAACCCAATGCTTCCGCAAATTGGGGCAACATCAAAAATCTCTAACGGAACATATCCAACATTTTTAACTTGAAAAGAACACGGAATAGGCGTATCATTTTCAATTTTGCCCATTGTAACTGTAACCTGGTCACTTGTAATTGTTGGGTGAAATAATCCATGAGGAAAGCATACTTTCCCCACTGTAAACAGCAGGGAAAGTATAAATACGCAAAACGCGGTGGAACATAAGAACGCACTTGTTGTTTTCATGGCTGGCGCGATAGATGATTTGTTTGTGAGTTCGTCAATCGGTTGATACTTCAATACACTCACCGGAAGTAGTACAACACGAATAACCTTCTTGACATCCTGCACGAACTTCAGAGTGTGTACCACCTTCATCAACCCACGTGTAAGTGTAGTAACACTCCTTTTCTTCAGATTCACTCTGACCGTATTGCTCCGGCGCAATTCCCAAAAGGAATAGTGCCATTCCAAACCAACCAACAGCGGCAACAAAGTGATAGCCGCCGAACGAAACAAAATTTGACAAACTTTTGTACATAATAAATCTCCTTGTGTTAAGGTGTAGGTGACACAGAAGCATCGGAACGATTCCGTTTACCCCTGAATCTCATGTATATGGAAATTATTATCAGCAGTACTCCGAAAGCAATCATAAACATACGCGCCAATGAAAACCCTTCATGTTGCCTGATTAAGTCATTAATGTCAACTCCCGGCGGCAGAAATTGCTTCGGGTCAAATACTGACATTGGCGGGTCACCAAAAGTCAACTCAGTAACATTAAAAATCTGACTCTCAATAAGTGAGCCATCAATATCAGTTTCTTTCTTCTCATATCTATTCAGAACAGGAATACCATCTATTACACCGTCATACTCACACTTAGTTGTGATTATCAAACTCGGCTTTTTGTCCGTGTATAGAAGCACATATCCATCCAAGAACGCCCACATATTATCCCTATCAAAACGGTAACTAAGATCTAGCGTTTCTACACTATTAACCAAATAATAAATCTTCAAAACAGCATACTCCTTACCATCAATTGTTTCCACAAAAACTTCAATACGCCTTTTAGGAACATCGCCGCTCACATCGAACCATGAACCTCTATCAAGCCCTAGGAAGGAGTAAGACGCAGAATAGAAACCTACTGAATCCAAAATTGAAGACAACTCAATGTCACCGCCAACAGCAGAATGCGTCAGCAAGCGATACATACCACTCGATTGCTTTTCAAACGTAAACAACCCTTTTGGAGTTATCAACGTCGAAACCAATGCGCGTGGCGGCTCGATTCCATCAATATCAAAATGGTAATAATCATTATTCAGTCGCCAAAATGAAAGATGGCTTTTAGTTTCCAGTTTCCGTTTGACGTAATTACAGTCAGTCTCCAACTTCATAGTTATCCGCGAATAAGCGTCCTTCAATCGCTGATGCGCTATAACGCATTCGTCCAGCAATGATTTTTCTTCCTCTGTCAAATCACCAGCGACTGACAGATGAACAAATGTAACACACTGCACCAAAATGGAGACTAGCAACAGAGAAGACACTCGCAATTGCAACATGCATATTCCTCAATAAAAAAATGAGACAACTCTAAAGACCAAACCATCAAATGACACCGGGTATGACTGCTGCACACATACATTTCCACATCAAAGTAGATAGGCTGAAACCTCGTGAACAAATACAGTTGCACGAACCCTGTCCACAAGCGAACGCAGCACCACTACCACGGTTGTACGCATGGCAAGTTGCGTCACTGTCACAGAACACACACGAAACAATCCCCGTACCACCTTTAGCATTTCCCGGCAAAATAAAGAACAACATTGCAAACACCAGTAACGATGTAGCAAGCACGCAAGAAACATTAACAAACTTTTTCATAAGACAACTCCAATTCTTCATGGTTACAAACACAAACCAATCACTGCCATCTAACGCCAGATAGCACACATTCTGGGTCAAGTCACTCGCCCGACAATTTCCGAATTGCTCGAAAGTTATCGGTTAATACACTTTCATTTCCGGCTCATTTGGAGTGATGATTATTTAGGTAACTTTGTAGCAGCCACTTGCAAAACCAAATCCCGTTAGGGACGAAACCCCACAAACCAGGTACAGCACTTTACCATAACTTTCGATTCCGTCAACGGGGGTCAAAAAAAATTTTTCAGTTTTTCAGTTTGGGTGTGTAAACTTTAGTGGGGGATTTTGTTTTCAACTAAATGGCACAAAAAATGCTGTGTCCGAGTAACATAACAAAATAATGCCCTAAATCCTTGTTAACTTATTTTGATGCGATGG
>JAITST010000426.1 GCA_031287585.1 Planctomycetaceae bacterium
ATCTCACCAAAGTAACCGGCGGGGCATTGTCTTTCGATGTGTATTCGATATTTCCAACTGATATTGTGATGTGGACGGAAGGGACAAAAGGTTCACGGCTTCATCGCGGAGTAGAGGTAAATGGGCGAATCACGGAACAAACACGGTTAGAAACGTTGTCAAAAGAAGATGGTAAAAATATTTTCACTCACACGGTTTATATGGAAGCCAACGGTCTTGTTGTTGGATCAGTAACACTTCAAGCCATGCCGGTTTTGGGTACGAGTGCTCCAGCGGGATACGACAGCGTTAAAATGACGGCGATTGACTTTGGGCTTAAACCTTATACACCACAAACTGAACCCTTCACAATGGTTCAGTTAGAAGAAAGAAATTGGAAAACAAATGGAGTTGGTATTAGGCGAAACACGGATTTTGATTATGACGGTGCGTCCACTGTTCCTGATTGTAACATTTCCGGTGTTATTCCAAATGAAGATGATCTGATTAAAGTAAGATTGGAATTTACGCCAACGTCAGGGATTCAGTATGTTTTGAGAAAGGATAATGACAATCTCAAACTGCAGACGTTGGACGGTACGGGATGAGAGGGAACGACGGGCGTGGATAGTCAAACCAAGAACGTGGGAAACCTCATTATCAGACAGGACAGTGGTATCGTCTGTGTTCAAGCGACATTGGGAATGCATATAACCAATGCTGTGATAAATGAGGAGCGTAGGGGGCATAATAGCGATGAAGTCGGGTAATTCTGGTGGAACGAAGGGGCATTGTCAAATCATTATAGAAATTTTGTCTTGTTGTTATGCCAATTACACCAGCAAGGACTGGACTTCTATACTGAATTGACAACACCCAAAAATTAGGTTTACTCGTGGCAACATCGCGGTTGGAAGCAATTTTCAACCGTGACAAATATAGTTATAGTGCCAACAAGCGATAGCCAGTCTCTCGACGAGAGACTGGCTATGTGTTTGGGGCTGCGTGATGGTTTACGCAAAATTACCGTTTTTACTTCTTACGGTGGTCACCGATGTTTGGTACCGACTTATGCGTTTCGGGACCAAAGTAACGCAGACTTACTAGCGGTTCTGAACCAGTGTTTTCTACCGTTAGACCGTTTTGGGCTGCGGCGGCTGTTATGAACAGTTCGTCGTCCGGCTCTTCGCCGAAGTGAATCATTACCGGTGTTTGAATATCTAAGTTGTTCACCCTGCCGCTGCCCTGTACCGTTATCCAGCAACTTGCTCCGCCGTCACGCAACGTGCATTTACAACCCGGCATTACCGTAAGTTCCTTCGCCGAAAACGCTTGGTGTCCGTCGATTTTGCCGTATGTAATCCATTTGTCGCTGTAGCCGTCGCCCGACTGCCCGGCATCTTCAATCGGCTCAACATAATTGGAAATCATAAACTGCGGGTCAACATTTTTCTCCCAATCGAGCATACTGATTATGTAGTCGATATTTTTCTTCTTGTCTTTCGGCACGTCCTTAACCAACAAATCCCACGGAACTTGACGACCTTCAACAAGCGACTGATACATACCGAAAACGTCGCTGCCCCACTGCGGCTCATAAGTGCAGAGCGAACCCGGCGCGTGAAGTACGCCCGCCGGAACGACCCAGCCGGTACCGCGTTTCAGACGGTACGCACGCGACAAGTCAAGGATACCATTGTCGCCTCTGTTCCAGTTTTCCAGACAACGGCGGATATCGTCTTTGGTTGTACCGGGTTCGAGTCCCATAAACGTATAGTCGAAATGATTCTCGGCAGCGTTCAGTTGCGGCGGGAAATAATACGCTTCCGGTTTGCCGTCTTGACCAACCGCGTTCGCGTGCTTTGTCATCTGGTGCATGTGATGCGGAATCGGACCGGCGTTGTCGAAAAACTTTGAATAGACAGGCCAACGTTTGTACTTACGCCAAATTTTCTCGCCGACAACTGCTCCCATTCCCTCCGCAACCGCGTCGCGTAACAGAAAACGTTTGCCTTTGAACTTAACGTAACTCAAACCTTCGTCCGGCTCGCGCTGGTCGTTCGCCGCTTCGGTTGTACTTCCGAACCAACGTTCGTCGATACCGCCGCGATGCACTCCGAGTGCGTACCAGTCGTTCGGTGCGAGTTTGATACGTTTGCCCGGGTGTAGGAAAACACGCGGTACCCAGTTCGGTGTGAGACGTAAAATCCCACCGCCTGCGTCCATCGCTTGATTGAAAATTTTTGAAACATTGTCTGGCTTGACAACTGTCGAAACTGATTTTGCCATAATGGTCTCCTATTGAGATGTGAATGAAAAAGAAAAGGTAAAGACTTTAGTTTCGTGATTTTTGATTTTAGATGGGCTGTTTCAATACACTCAATCTAAAATCAAAAATCTAAAACTAAAATCAACTAATAGCGTTTATTTTTTGCTCAAGTACGTTTTGTTGTTGGAGACCTGTGAGACGTTCTACTAGGTTTCCATTGTTGTACAGTAGTAGCGTTGGGATATTTGAAATGTCGAAACGCTGCGTGACAGAACTGAGATGGTCGGTATCCACTTTTACAATTTTGACTTTATCACCAGTTGGTGATGTTGCGAGTTCTTCAAGCAAACGCCCCTGCATCCTGCACGGACCACACCACGTTGCAAAGAAATCAACTAACACGATTCCAGTTTTGATTACCGTGTCAAAAGCTTCTTCCGATTCAATTTTAGATACTTCGCCCATAATATATCTCCTTGTTATGAAGAGTGATAATCTAGTTGTCCGGTTTTGCATACGACACGCAAAACCATCGTTCAACACATAATCGTATAGTATTTACTTTCGGATGTCAATAGGCGAATTTTAGCGTATGGTCAGTCAATTTTCCAGATTTAGGTGTGTTTGAAAAAAATTTCTACCGACATTTCGCTCCGATGGGACTATTTCCCTTGAAAACTTTTCGTGGTACAATAGCACACCCACGTACAGATTCGTTGTGAATTTGTCGGTCGTGATTGCGTTTGTTTTTACGCGGTTGCAATTTTTTAACTCTCATCAACAGGGGAAAGTACCATGGCACAATTATTTTCATCACGTCGTAATTTTTTGAAAACCGGTTCTGTATCGGCGTTGGCACTTGGAGCGGCTATGGCTGTTCCGCGAATTCACGCGGCAGAGAATAACACACTCAAAATCGGTCTGGTCGGCTGTGGCGGACGCGGTCGCGGCGCGGTAGCCGATGCGCTGAAAGCCGACGCAAATACCAAAGTAGTTGCGGTTTGTGACGCATTTCCAGAAAACGCTAAAAGAGCGGTTGAAGGTTTAAAAAATAGTCCGTTCGCGGATAGAATAGATGTTACACCCGAAACAACGTTCGACGGTTTGGATGCGTACAAAAAAGTTATCGACTTGAGCGATGTGGTTTTACTCTGCGAAACGCCGCATTTCCGTCCGCGTTCGTTCAAGTACGCAATCGAACAAGGTAAACACGTGTTTTGTGAAAAACCGGCAGCGGTTGACGCGCCGGGAGTACGTGAAGTACAAAAGTCCTGTGAACTCGCTCGCGAGAAAAAACTGAACGTTGTCGCCGGTCTGTGCTGGCGTTACGACTTGAATGTGAAAGAGATGATGAAGTTGGTACACGATGGTGCTATCGGCGATGTACTGACGGTTCGCGAAAATTATCTCACATCGAAACTCTGGACAAGGTCGCGTGTTGAAGGCGACAGCGAGTTGAAGTTTCAGGTTCGCAACTGGTACAACTACACGTGGCTCTCCGGTGACTTCAATACTGAACAACATATTCACAGTCTCGACAAAGCACTGTGGTGTTTCCACGACGAAGCACCGGAGACGGCATACGCGGTCGGCGGGCGAATGGCTCGTACCGAGCAACCGGCATTCGGCGACATCTACGATTCGATGGGCGTTGTTTACGAATACAGCGACGGGCGAGCAATAGTTGCGTTTTGTCGTCAGATGAATGGGTGTTTCAACGATGTTGACGACTACTTCACGGGTACGAAAGGCACCGCGCAAATTCTACGCGGCGAAATCAAAGACCGTGAAGGGAAAGTTACCAAACGTCAGAAGAAACAACCATCTGCGATGTATGTTTTGGAACACGAAGCACTGTTCGGAGCAATACGCAGCGGCGGTAAGACATATATTAACGACGGTGACAGTATGGTGAAAAGCACGTTCATAGCGATACTGGGTCGTCAAGCGGTTTATACCGGTAAACGAATCAAGTGGGAAGAGGAGTGGAACTCAACGGAATCGTTAGCCCCTGATGGCTACACGTGGGATTCTAAACCGCCGGTGCAGGAAGACGAAAAAGGACGTTATCCGCTACAAGTCGCCGGACTAGGAAAAGTCTATCATCAGATTACGCGATAGGGAGAAGTGTTTAGTGTCGAATAACGGTAGTACGGAGTTAATTAGGGCAACTTCTGAAAACTTCGTACTTTCGTTTAGTGTACCGAATGCGGTTAAAAATCGTAATTATTGGGTCGTGTGCGCAAGTAACATTTATAAAACTGTTATTGCTATAGTGGTTGAAATTTCGGTATGATTTTATGTGGACGGTAATGTCGTAACAGAAATAACACAGAAGCAATATGAATTTTGACCATCTAAGAGACGGCATAAAAACAATTTCCGATTCGTTCCGTCAAAATACCAGAAGAAAAACGAGTTCGCAAAATTATAAATCAGAAACGAAAACGCAGAGACGCACCAATCGGCACGTCTCTACGATGTTAGAATGTAAAACAGTAAACAGTATCACATATTTTACTACGCAATCGCCGCCATTTCGTGTTCAAACAGGAGACGTTGTCCTTCAAGTAGAATGATAACTTCTTCGTTCACTTTACCCATACCTTGTATGTACTGAGCGGAGTCAGCACCAGCGGTTCGCGGCGGCGGTGATATTTGTTCGTCACCGATGTTACGGACTTCGTTCACCGTGTCCACAACCAAACCAACCTGAGCCGTATTTATGTTTACGACAACAATACAAGTCCGTTCATCGTAAGTACGCGGATCCATATGAAAACGAATACGCATATCAAGCACCGGAATCACCTGACCGCGAAGGTTTACAACCCCCTTCACGAACGATGGCATTTCAGGTACTTCCGTAATTTTTTGCATTCCGACTATCTCGGTTACATAACGAATCTCTATCGCATAGTCTTCGTTGCCGAGACGAAACGTAAGATACATATTTTTCAACGTATCTTCGTTTTCCAATGCTTGGGATTCAATTTCCTGATTAAGCATATTCAATTCCGAAGCTGATATTTTATTTGTTGTTACTGCTTCCGGCATACAAAAACTCCTTGTTTTAGTGGTTCAAACCTGATGTTACATAAAAAGCCCCAACGCTGCGCCACAAGCGAATCGCTAGTTCACGCTGGCTTGAACAATTATAAGAGATTTTTCAAAAAATGTCAAAGTTTTACAGTAATAACGACAGGGCAAAATAGAATTTTTATTTTTTCATTGCTACAATCGTTCATATTGATACCATTCATACAACCAGCCCATTAAAACTGTAACAAAATACACTATGACAACCAACGAACACGACCCTGACTCAACTCCGCCCGAAAAATTTTCGCTGTGGGCAGATGATTTTGATGAATCAAACGGTACGGACGAAACTTTGTCGCTTGATTCGTTCCGTAAAGCGTTTGCCGGTTTTGAAGACGAAATTGACGAAGACACAGATAAAAATGTTGATATTAATGTTGACAATGGTCGTGAAGACAGCGAGACTGTAAAATTAAAAATCGCCGCCACTGACAACGAAGTAAACGACGAGTACGAAGCCGACGAACTTGACGGAAACAATAACAGTTTTACCGACACAAAAACAGCCGAAGCCAACGAAGCCGAATACATAACAGATGACCAACAGTTCGACGACGACACAAAGGATGCGGTAGAGTTGTCGCCGCGTTCGATTTTCGAAGCGATGTTGTTTGTCGGTGACCGCGATAATCGCCCGTTGACATCGCAACGAGCGGCAGAATTGATGCGTAATGTTTCGCCGAACGAGTTGGATAACATTGTAACAGAGTTGAACAACGACTACACCGCCGCCGGACGACCGTATAGAATCGTAACAGAAAATGACGGCTACCGAATGACACTACGCGACGAGTACAATTCGGTACGCGACAAATTCTACGGCAAAATCCGCGAAGCAAAACTCTCGCAACAAGCAATCGACATACTAGCAATCGTAGCATACCGCCAACCAATAACAGCCGAAGAAGTCCAAACGCTGCGTAAATCCCCAAGTGCCGCGATACTATCGCAACTGGTAAAACGCGGACTGCTGGAAACCGAACGCCGCGTAGAAGCAAAGAAACAGGTAACATTCTACCGAACAACAAACCGATTCCTGCAACTATTCGGGTTAAAATCAACAGATGATTTACCAACAACGGAAGAACTTGGTTTTTGAATTACTCAAAGTGTAAATGAACGTAATAAATTGAACGATTATGTTGCGCACGGACGCACTGATGTCACAAAGAAAAAATTTTTTGTTAGGGGTAATTGACACGATTTGACAAAATGATGGTGAGAATTAAGAACAATCACTCTTTACTAATTATATGACTACTTCAAATTTTTTGTTTCGCAGTTTCTTGTCGCAAGTTATGTTGATTGCGTTGTTACTGACAAACTTGAGTGTTAATGCTGGCGACAATATGAGCGATAGGCAAGTGCTTGAACAAATGCAGAAAACTGCCGAGCGGTTACTTGACTACAAGTTTATTAAATGTAAGTATGTGATAAAGACGGGTTTGGCGAAATCACTTGACGATGCGGTGAAATTTGGTCCGCAAGACGAGTTTGATTCTGCGGAGGTTTTGTGGTTGTATGATGGGGTTAATGAACTCATTATTCCCAAAGTAAAATATATGAATGACGAATCAAAAAGAGAATGTACGGGAGTTCTTGTTTGCTCTGACAAAATGTATATGGCAAGTGACAAGTATCTCATTGTTATTGATAATCTTCATTCAGATGGGGTTGTATCATTACGAGATGATCCTCAATACCATGCCAAATACTATCATAAAATAACACTCCTCGCAGAGGTTGATATTTCGCGTTTTATCAAAGATGAATACTTGACCAACGATCGGCTACTTGGTCTTACGGAACGCTATGGATGTGATAGAATTGACATTGATGTTAGATTGGAAAATGACAATCTAACAGTGATGCGTTCGGCTGTTTTTGGAAACAATAAAACGCCGAT
>JAITST010000435.1 GCA_031287585.1 Planctomycetaceae bacterium
CCATCGATCCTAGAAAAACTTGGATTCTGAAAAACTTTGCAATCAATGGCGTGTTGGTATCAACCGTTGAAAACCACATCATCATATTGTAAAATTATTCTACGTATAAACATTCCCCAAAACATTATTTCCAGCAAAAACATTGTCCACTTCACAACAACACCTTGTTGCTAGTTCACGGCGGCGGTTGCCTTTTTATGTTCGGGCTGATTTGACGGTTCGGCGGTCGCAGTATCTTGGTTTAAGTTATTGGATTGTCAAAGACCCGATAGCGTCGCGGTATTTTCGTTTTCACGACGAAGAGTATTTCATTATGTCGATGTTCGACGGTACCCGCAGTCTCGACGAAATTAAGAAAGCGTTCGAAGAAGAATTTCCGCCGCAGAAAATTAAAGTCGAAGACTTACAACGTTTCATCGGACAATTACATCAGAGCAACTTGATTGTCGCCCTCGTACCGAATCAAGGAACAGAACTACTCGCAAAAAGACGCAAACGGAAACGACAGGAATTTTTTCAGTACGCTACAAACATCCTCAGCATCAAGTTCAAAGGATTCGACCCCGACCGCATTTTGAATTTTTTGTACACGTTCGTCGCGTGGTGTTTTCACCGCGTCTTTGTTGCCGCGACATTGTTACTATGTCTCGCTGCGGTCAGTCTTGTCGTTGTTCAGTTCGACGTTTTTTACTCTAAACTGCCTGCCTTTTACTCGTTTTTCTCCGCCACAAACATTTGTCTGCTCACGGCAACACTCGGCGCAACGAAAATAATTCACGAGTTCGGTCACGGACTAACGGCGAAACACTTTGACTGCGAATGTCACGAACTCGGATTTATGTTGCTCGTTTTAACACCGTGTTTATATGTGAACATTTCCGACGCGTGGCTACTGCCGAACAAATATCACCGGATGGCAATCGCTGCGGCGGGCGTTTGGGTTGAGTGTACTCTCGCGTCGATTTGCACGTTCCTCTGGTGGTTTTCAGAGCCGGGTATATTGCATTACTTATGTTTGAACATTATGTTTGTTTCGTCTGTCAGCACAATCATTTTCAATATGAACCCGCTGCTGCGTTACGACGGTTACTACGTGATGAGCGACTGGCTCGAAATACCGAACTTACGGCAGAAGGCGACAAAGATTTTAACGCAAAAATGTTCGCAGTGGTTTCTCGGAATGGAACACACCGCAGACCCGTTTTTGCCGAATCGCAATCAGTCACTCTTTGCGTTGTATTCTGTCGCGGCGTTTTGTTACCGATGGGTTGTGATGGCTTCGATACTTTTTTTCTTGTACAAAGTTTTCGAGCCGTATGGATTGAAAATTATTGGGCAAGCGATTGCGGCGATGTCGCTTGTGAGTTTGTTCGGGATGCCGCTTTACAAAGTTGTGAAATTTTTCTGGATACCGGGGAGGATTTATCAAGTGAAAAAGAAACGATTTTATACGTCGCTCGCAGTGTTGGCGGCGATTGTTTGTTTCGTGTGTTTTTGTCCGCTGCCTTACACGGTGATTGTGCCGGTGATAATGGAGGTGCGCGGCAATGCGTCGCAGATGGTTTATGTACCGCAAATACAAGGCGGCGGCAGGTTGGTAGAACTGACAGACGCTGCGTGGAACGGGCAGATGGTTCGCGAAGGCGACGTGCTTGCGAAGATGGAAAATCTGTCGCTTGACCGCGAATTGCTCGACTTAATTGAGCGGATTCAATCGCAGAAGGCGGAGTTGTTGATGCTCGAACGTCTTCGTAACGAATCGCCGGACGCGGTTTACCGGATACAACCGCTCGAAGCGTTGTTGACGGCAACGGTTGCGGTTTATGAAAAGAAGCGGGAACTGTATTCACAACTGACGCTGGTCGCTCCGCAGGACGGTATCGTTATCTCGCCGCCATACCGACAACATCGCGAGCCGCCCGACGGACAGTTACCGTTTTGGTACGGTTTACCGTTTGAACGTTACAACATTGGCGCAATGCTTGAACCGGGGACGTTGTTTTGTACGATTGGCGACCCGAAGAAACTGGAAGCGGTGTTGGTCGTTGACCAGTCGAAAATATCGTTTTTACAGCCGGAACAGAAGGTTGAGATTTTGCTTAACGAGTTTCCTGACCGTGTGATTGACGCGCGGATGGGATTGTATGAAGACCGTGAAATGGACAGCGTGCCGCCGCAGTTATCGGTACAGGGCGGCGGCGACGTGCCGACGACAACAGAGGCGGACGGACACGAACGTCCGAGCGCGGCATCGTATCGGGCGATGGTGCCGGTGGACAACGACGACGAGACGATACGGGCAGGAATGACGGGACTGGCGAAAGTTCACGTAGCACCGCAAACGTTGGCGGCAAGGTTGTGGCGGTATGTGCAAGAGACATTCCATTTTAAGTTATAGTTTGAAAATAATGTCACAATCATCAACGAATCATAAACTAAACGCGGTTGACGTTTTGTTAATTGTTGCCGTTTATTTTTTCTTCATAATTTTGTTCCAACGTATTAGTCACGATATTTACGGTGAGGCAAATGTAAACGGCATCGCAACAGCCGAACAACCGGCAACGGTTGATGTAACAACAGACAAAACCGCATCGCCGCATCCGATAGTGATACTGGTTTGCAACTCGCGGGGCGACATCGTGTTCTTGGTTTCGTTGTTCGTAATCGCGTGCGTGCTAACGCCGTTCAATGAAGAATTTTTGTTCCGTTTTATTTTGCTGGGGGTCCTGCGTGAGGTATTGGGTAACAAAATGTTGAACAGTATTATAGCGGTAGTAATAATTTCATTGCTATTCGCGTCAGTTCACGTAAGAAGCCCCGAAGCGTTGCCATACGAAACACTCCGCCGGAATATCATATTCGCAACCGCGGGGATAACGTGCGCGACACTTGCGGTAATACTATATTTGGCAACAGTAAAACAAATGCGGCTGAACGATTTTGGAATAAACATAAAACAAATACCTGCCGACGCGATGCTTGGAGCAATAACATCAATAATAGCAATACCAATCCTGACAATGGCGAACAGTGTCCTGTCATCACGACTACCAAACACAGTAACCGACCCGATACCGATATTTTTCTTATCAATAGTCTTCGGAATGCTATACGTCAAAACAAATCGAATCACAGCACCAATCGTTGCCCACATAACATTCAATACCATCTCATACTGTATAACGATAACAATTATATGAAAAAGATTAAATTATCCGATGTCGAATTGTTTATTGAATCAGCGGGCAAAAAATAACCGAAGTTTTAAAAACATACACCCGCGTTCACAACATCTATGCTCTGGTTTTCTCTGTTTGTTCTTCCCAGTGTTCGTATAGTTGCGTTAGTTTGGATTGTTCTTCGTTTATTTCTTCCTGAACTTGTTTTACTTTTTGACCGTCACGCAGAATATCTGGATTCAGTAAGTCGTCGTTCAGGGACATTATTCTTGTTTCTCTGGCGAAAATCTCTTCCTCTATTTCTGTTACTTTTCTGTATGGATACTTTCTTTGTTTCTTTGCTGGCTTCTGCTCTGTTCTTCGCTCCGGTTTTTGTTCTTGTTTTTTCTCCGGCTTGGGTACTGGTTTCTGTTCCTGTTTATGTTTTTTTGCTGGTTGTTGAGGTTGCGGTTTTGGGTTTGGCTTTGGTACCGGTTGTTTGTTTTTATCCGATGTATTAGCCAGAAACGGGTCGGCGAACAGTCCTTTGGATACCATTTGACGGAACGATGTGTAGTTTCCTTCCAACACTTTGAAGCGTGCGTCGGGTTGGATGATTAGCAAGTGGTCGGCTACACGGTCAACGAAGTAGCGGTCGTGGCTTATGAAAATTACCGAGCCGTCGAATTTTTTTATCGCTTCCTCCAACGCTTTTCTCGCCCACAAATCTAAATGATTCGTCGGTTCATCCAGAATCAGCACGTTTGCGTCTTCCGCCGATAGTCTTGCTAACGCGGCTCTGCAACGTTGCCCGCCGCTTAAACTTCCTACCGTTTGCAACTGTTGGTCGCCCGTCAAACCGAACGAAGCCAATAAATTTCGCCGTGCAAGTTCGTCAAATATACGCCCCGGCGGACGTACCGCGTCAACTACACGCTCGTCATTGTTAATCACGTGAATCATCTGGTCGAAGTAACCAACTTTCACTCCTTGCCCGTGCGCGACCGTCCCGCTATCCGACTTTATCTCGTGTAACATCGTTTTCAGCAACGTCGTTTTACCGCAGCCGTTCGGTCCTACGATTGCCCAACGTTGACCGCGTAAAACATCAAACGAGAGTTCTTTGAATAACCGTCTTTCACCAAACCCCTTCGATAAATTCTCAACACGAAACACGAGGTCACCGGTGCGGCTTGCTTTCGGAAACGTCATTGGCGGCGTGTCGATTCTTCGCGGCAATGACGCTGGCTCTTCCTGTAATCGTTCAAGTTTTTTACGGCGGTCTTCCGCTTGCGTGGTTTTGTTACCAGAACTCGCGTGATTCCGCCGAATAAATTCTTTCGCTTTCTCTACTTCTTCAACATATTTTTCATAAGTCCGCGTTTGCACAAGTAATCGTTCCTCTTTCAACTCTGAATACTTTGAGAAGTTACCCGGATAGTCGTCAATTGTTCCGGCGAAGAGTTCAAACGTGCGGTTTGTGACACGGTCGAGAAAGTATCGGTCGTGCGAAACGAGAATCACAGCGGCAGGGGTATTACGCAAAAAATCTTCGAGCCACTCGGTCGCGAGCAGGTCGAGATGGTTTGACGGTTCGTCGAGCAACATTATGGCTGGTTCTTCGAGTAGAAGTTTCGCTAAACCGAGACGATTCAACTCGCCGCCGCTGAGCGATGTTGTTTGTTTCGTGAAATCCGCTTCGGTAAAACCGAGACCGAGTAGAATCTTTTCGACACGATGGTCGAGATGATATGCGTCGTGACGCAACAACGCTTCGTGAATCCGGTCATAACGGGCAGCGAGACGTTGTTGTTCAGACGCATCAAATGACGTGTCGGCAAGTTTGGTTGCGAGTTCTTCGGCTTCGTTTTGTAAGGCGATTAACGGTGCGAGAGCGAGTTGCGTTTCTTCCAAAACCGTTCGCCCCGGCTCGATATGCGGACGCTGTTCGAGATAACCTATACTAGCATCGCCGACACATTCGATGCTGCCGCGTTCCAATTCCTCGTGACCGGCAATGATATTGAGCAACGTAGTCTTACCGCTGCCGTTGGTACCAACAAGACCAATTTTGTCGTTGTCACGAACTTGAAATGTAACATCAACGAGTACAGGGTCTTCGGAAAAATGCTTGCGTATGTGTTCGACAGTTAGGATTACTGGCATATAAAAATATAATTTTATGAATGGAAAATTAAATACATTTGTAGTATCTGCACTTTCCAAATTTTGCTCTTGCAAAAAAGTGGGTGTTCGGTGTAAGATGTAAGTACAAACAACAAACCTTCACCCCTAACCCCACTTCCGACAATGGATCGTCAGCAGAGTATTTTATCGCGATTTCAAAACGCAGTCAAGTCAGTTTCAATGAATCTTTCACAGATTTGCCAACGTTACTTCCTACTGCTCGCACTCGGCGTTCTCCTCACTAATGCGCAACGCCGAACCATTGCCGCTTGGCAATTCCGGTTGCTCAAATCCTGCCCGACTTGTCCTTTTTAATGGGCATTGAGAAACTCGGCATCATCGGGATTATGGCGGCGGGGATTTTATTCTTCGTCAGGGAGCGGCGGAGACGAAAATCGACACACTCAACATTGACGAAGTCATCGAAACGGCAATGATTGGAGCAACATTTGGCGCATAGCCGGAAGTTTGCATCTCGACCCGCGACCGTTCACGCTGCGCCAACTCATCTGGATGACCGAAGGATGAGACAAACACGTTTGGAGTGTCACTTCGGCAATGATGGCATTGATTGCAATTTGCCATCGGGATTCCAAACGAAGTGCGGTGACGGCGGACGATTTTAATCCGCCCCTGCATAATGAAAGACAAAACATCATTCTGATTACAGACGAAAACGTAAACATAATGCGGGATGAATTTGTCAGAGCATTTCAAGGAAATTAACCTGATGAGCCATTTTTTACATAGAGATTTTCACAGGTAGGTAAGAGTAGAATACAAAAACTATCCTTATCTATCCTTACCTACCTGTAAAAAAACAACTTTGCAATCGGTGTGGCAAACCGTAAAAGTGTGAAAAAATCCGGTTGGCGCAATGACCGACCTTTTTTTATTTTTTTGGGGAAAAACATTGTTGTCAAACGTCTTTATGTTAGAATAACGCCATTAAAACGCTACGAAACTGTCGCCGACCATTCAGCGATGACCTCACTTTATAACCCCTATTCACTTCTATGCAGAAAATTACGATTGCCATTTTGCTTATTTTGTCGTGGAGCATTTCGCCCCAAGCCGAAGAGCCGCAAAGCCAAAAAACCGTTGCGGATCAGCATCGGGAAATCAATATCAAAGGAATTCGGGAAGCCCTAACCAACAACATCAATGCGGTTCCGACAATCGTTACCGGTTATGCGTTTCTTCCAGATGGTTCCCCTGCCGTTGGATTCAAAATCGGCGGTTGGGGACGAAGCATTTCTCATCCCGGTTACGGACATTTTCTTTTCGATACCGTAACCGATGAAAAGGGACATTTTACGCTTGAATTGTTCCGCCCCTTTCATTACTGGCTGACCGTTGATGATCCGAACAATGTTTATACCGCATTGGATCACCGTATCGAATTGAAAGAGCCGCTCGAACCGCTCAATGCTTTTTTCATTTTTTTGATGTTTATGGTATGTTTCGTTATTTTAACAGGTGGTAACGACGGCGTACTCGCCGTAGTTACGCGGAGTTGACATAAACACAGCGTAACTACGCCGCGCTCAGTTATCGCCTACTATTGGTTATGTTCTAAACTTTATTGTCTTGACAACCACTCCAAAAATGTTTACACTGTTCTGGGTAAGTTTAGCCCATTGTCAAATAATGGTTTTAGTTGCGTTAAAGTGTCCGTTTTGCGGAAGTACAAACGTTGGAAAAAACGGCACGAACAATGGCAAGCAAAGATATATCTGTAAAAATTCCGAATGTCGGCATCAGACCTTTTACGCCGAATACACTTATAACGCGTGCAAGCCCGGCGTGAAAGCCGACATCTATCAACAGACCGTCAACGGCTTGGGTATCAGGGCAATCGCTTGTTGTCGCGGTATCAGTACGGACACGGTGATTTCGGAATTAAAAAAAGAAGTCGCCGTAATCAACGTCAACACGGAATACTTTCAAACCCACAAACGCCGTCAAATCCGCATCGAAAGAGATGAGATGTGGAGTTTCTGCCGTGAGAAGAAACATCAGATATGGCTATGGTGGGCAATCGACCATGATACTGGCGAGACGGTTGCGTTCTGGTTTGGGACGCGGGAGCACGGCAATCTTGACAAGTTGCTGGAACTACTTTCGCCTTAAATATCGGCAAAGTTTATACGGATGGCAACTATGCTTACTACGAATGTTTTGATTCGGAGACTTTGGCTGTGTCGAAAAAGAATACGCAAAAGATCGAACGTAAGTATTTATCGTTACGGACTTGGTGTAGCCGATTGGTGAGAAAAGGGATTCGATTTTCAAAGATGGAGCAGATGCACAAAATATGTGTCGGAATAGTCATCAACTTCTGGTTTTTCTGATGGAATTGGATAATTCAATGAGTTTAGAACGCGACTTAAAATTTCGGCGTTTCACGTCATTCACCCATAAATTCCGCACTCGACCTTTGAATGATATAAGGTACTACGGTTACTGCAGCATTTCGACATCTTGTTTAAGGAGTAGCCAGTCGGCGTTTTCGTCGAGGGCTTCTTTGCCGAGATCGAGTAGAACGCGGCGCTTTAGTGCAATGCTTGACGTTTCGGAATCCAAGTATTTTTTTGCTCGCTCAAAAATCGGAAGGAGCCGGGAATAGCGTTGTTCATCGCTTCGGTACGATTTCAATTTGCAATATGTCATTCTCAGTACGAGATAGATCGACAAAAACGCGAGAAAAATAGCAAATAGCGAAAAATAAAATATTCCGCCGCACGGCAAGATATTTGCAATTTGGCTACTCCATATTTTGACAATGACCCAAATGGCTACGGCAAAAAGAAGGATACGTGTTTTAAGAGAAAACTCAATATCCCATTGGTCTGCCGATTTTTTCTTCGTTTTGATTTTTTTGCGGAAATAGTCAATTTGGTCATCGACCCAAAATTTTTTTACGCCGCCGAATTGAGCGGTCTCTTTTTTCTCACAGATCATCGGCAATATCATTATCCGAAATGCAATTCGCAACCAATCGAGTTTGCCGATCTGATAACCCAAGTAGTAGTCGGAAACCGTCGCTTGAATTCCTGCTAATCGCCAAAATATCTGAATTCGTAATCCTTCGGCAACGGTACGATAAGAATGATGCCGAGAGTAATATCCCATCCGCTTATGATACAGGTAAATTCCCAACAATAACAATCCCAAACCCGTGTAAAGAACATTTGCGGTGAGAATAAAAATACCGTATTTATCGAGCCAAAAGGCATAAATGGTAAAGGTCAATAAAAGACTTGCGGCTGCCACGAGATACCAATAGATGTTGAGCCACCATTCGTTTTTCTTTTGAAAGTAATCCGCCAAAGAAGACGCAATGGAATGCCGTTCCAAGAGAAACGTCGTTTCTGGATCGGGGTCTTTGAGAGAATTCCCGTCAATGGTATTATCAATTTTAGGGTTGTAATTAAAAATATCAAAA
>JAITST010000437.1 GCA_031287585.1 Planctomycetaceae bacterium
TGTACGAGCCGCGATGTTCGGTTGGTTTCCGCCGCTTGCGATTCACCGTGAGTTGACGAGTTGCCATTGCATCCTTGCACTTGGCGGCGACAACTTGTCGTTCGATTACGGTCTTTTCGCCTCACTGTTATTTTTCAGTCCGTTCGACAAGGCGGTAAAACTTGGTGTTCCGTCCGTGATTTGGGGAGGGTCAATCGGTCCGTTCAACCAAAAACCGGCGTGGGAAAAACGCTTCGCCCGCATCCTGCGCAGCGTTGACTTGATTACTGTACGCGAGCCGCTCACACAAGCGTATCTTGCGGAACTTGGTGTCGAAGATAATATACGGATGGTCGCCGACCCCGCGTTTTTGTTACCAGACGAACCAGTAGAATTACCAAAGCCGCTGGAAACCGCGTTGCAATCCGGCGCGGTAGGTCTGAACATCGCTCCTCTTATGCGGCGTTACAACGGACAGTCGTCCCGACAATGGTTCGGTAACGCATTAGAGATGCTTCAACGTGTCGTCGAACGCGTCGATGCACCAATTGTTTTGATTCCGCACGTTATGATGTCGCCAAACATTTTCCCGTCGAACGACGATTACGAGTTTATGAAATTGCTGTGCGACGAAATGTTAAAATGGGGGGGGGGGCGCAAAATGGGCAGCATTGTGCTTTATGACGCAAGACAACATACGTGCAAGCAAATCAAGTGGGTCATCTCACGTCTGCGTGCGTTCGCGGGTTGTCGGACACACGCAACGATTGCGGCTCTTTCGTCCGGCGTACCGACGTTTTGTATCGGGTACAGTGTGAAGTCGCGCGGTATCAATCAGGATTTATTCGGACACGAAAATTGGGTTGCCCATTTTTCCGAACTGACGGGCGCGCGGCTTGCCGAACGTATCGCCGAATTACTGAACGAGGAAACGAATATCCGCACACATTTAAGCAGCATTATGCCGGATTATGTTGCGAAGGCGTGGCTTGGCGGCGAGTTTTTGAGTGAGATGCTCAAACGGAAAGGCGGCGTTAAATGAAATCACAAGTCGATTCATTTCCGTCTGTTACCGCTCACGAAACCGTCATTGAGAAGATTGTTCAGAACGACTACTGTTGTTGCTGCGGACTTTGCTCGGCGTGTTGTCCAAAGCAACGGCTTAGTGTCAACGAAAGTGAGTACGGTGAATTTTATCCGACTGCCGCGACTGAAATTCTATGTTCTGATAAGTGCCGTATTTGTTTGAATGTCTGCCCGTTTTCACCTGATACTGCGGACGATGAATCGACTCTTGCGAAAAAACGTTTCGGTAACAACGCGGCGTTTTCTCATGATGAGGCACTCGGTTATGTACATCGTACCTTTGTCGGCGCGGTCGCAGATGATACTGAACGCCGCGCCGCACCGTCCGGCGGTATAACGACCGCTTTACTGTGCCGCTTGCTTCGCGAAAATCGAATTGATGCCGCTGTTATTGCGAGACCAACTGACAACCGCGAATGGTTTCATCGCCACATCGCAACGACACCCGAAGAGATTCGTAACTCGCGTGGTTCAGTCTATCACGTGTTACAAAACGATGGTTTTCTCCGTGAGATTCTCGATGGTGAAAACCGCCGTTACGCTGTCGTTGCGACTCCTTGCGCCGCAAAAGCGATACGGTTGGCGCAACAGATGTTCCCGAAACTCGCGGAGCGGATTCGTTTTGTGTTCGGGTTGACTTGCGGCGGCTGTAACACACTTCACGTTCCCGACCTGCTCGGCGTGATGCTCGGCAATAATAACGCGGGGCTGCGTTACCGTTCAAAAGAGCAAGCGAAAAATGCACTGGATTTCGCCGTTTCTACGCGCCGTGAATCATCGCCGCGCATTCGTTTACTTGGTCTATTTGGTTTTCTTTGGATTAACCGAATTGGTCGTCTCACATCCTGCCTGTACTGCAATGATGTTTTTGCCGAGACTGCTGACGCAACGTTTATGGACGCTTGGCTCGAAAAGTATATTCCCGAACCGCGCGGAACGAACCTCGTAATTTCACGCAATGTCGAACTGACTGAAACATTGGAAGCGATGTTTCGTGATGGCGAACTTGTTGGCAGTCCGATAGCACCGGACGAAGTGCGCCGCAGTCAGGAAGAATTATTTCAGGAACGCCGTACTCAAAGCCGTATCTTCGCGACACTCGCCGCCGAAACAAATACGAATTCGCCGAAATGTCGGCGCAACCTTCCTGTGCCGTCTTGTACGGCGACGGAGAAAAGTTGGGGACGACGATTTTTGGCATGCCATCGAGCAACGCGCCGGTACTTGCACTATTATTCACATCGTCTTGCGCGTTCACCCAATTTTTATTCACGGTTTTATGTCGGGCGGCTTTATTGGAAGATATTTTTTGCACTTTTTCGGTACCGGCTTCTCGGTAAAACGTTTCGTTCTCTCCACTTTATGAAAAAAGGTAATACCAAATGAATACCGACAGTTTTCCGACGGTCAATCCGCTCATTCCGCCGCTTGCGGACAACGATTACCTGATACCGCTGATAGCGGAGATGACCGGAGTCGATGTCTGCAACGTTACCGAGCGTCTCATTCAGGAACATCTTCATTGCCCGCACAGTGTCGCGGAAGCGTTCTACGCCAAAAAACTTACGCCATACGTTTGGAGTGACGACTTGCTCACGTTCTATGAGGAAACGGATAGTTTCATCTACGGTATCGTCGCGTGGAATCGTTCGCAAGTCAAGTGTGTGATGCGTCAATGGATGTTAGATTTTCTGCGTTCGCATGATGTGCCGTATGGTCGCGTACTCATCTGTGGCGACGGTATCGGCATCGACAGTTTTTTCTTCGCACAGGCGGGTTATGATGTCGTTTTTTACGAGGTGTCGCGGCTTGGTCAGAAGATGGGAAAGCGTCTGTTTGATGATTACGGGCTGCGCGTTCAGATTGCGGATTCACTAGAAACGCTGGGAGCGGGTTCGTTCGACGCGGTTCTATCGCTCGACGTTCTCGAACACGTTCCGTCGCCGCCGGACAATGTTAGCGAACTTTCCAGATACCTGAAACAAGGCGGCTTGTTTGTAGTTAGTGCGCCATTTTATGCGGTACATCCAAAGTGGCCAACGCATTTGAAGTGTAACAGAAAGTACAGCGGCAGAACGAATTGGATTTCAAAAGCAGGCGATTTGAACTTGGTCGGCGGGCGGATGCTAGCCAACCCGTTGGTATTCCAAAAACGATTTGAAGACGGAAAATCAACGTTCGCGTTATCGTGGCTATCGCGTTGTTCGTTAGGATTCGGTAACATATTGTTACGCCTATCAGCAACATTCCCCAATCCAATACTACACATCGTACTAACAATGCACCGATACGATAAACAATTACGGAGATTACGTCCCGTAAAGTAGAGAAAAATTACTCGCTTGTTAGATGTGATTACATCTAGTTTGTCCTAATAAATAGCCGTCCAAAACATCTATCCGCTGTCTTATGACCGCGAAAATGAAATCACGATGCTTACTGCCGCAATTATCATTTTTATACTGATTATTTTTATCGACCTCGTGCATTACGGGGCATTGTTTTTGTTTTTGCTGATAATAAAAAGACAGAGGCAAGACCCGCTAAATACTTATATGCCAAAAACATTAGTGTGTCTTGCCTTGCGCGGTGC
>JAITST010000462.1 GCA_031287585.1 Planctomycetaceae bacterium
GCTGATAATTATTTCGTGTCGGACACATATTTCTTTCTCCTGAAAAACGGTTGTTGGTTGTAACTCAACCATTGTACAGGAAAGAACTTGCGACCGGCAATGCCAATTTCGGAAATTACAAACTACTGTTACTAACACGCCACACCACTAATGAACACTTACCTAATCACCGGCGGTGCCGGATTTATTGGCTCTCACCTTGCCGAACGTTTACTCGAAGCCGGTGAACGTGTCACCGTTCTTGACGACCTTTCTACCGGTTCGTGGCGTAACATCGCTCATCTCGAACGCAACCCGAACTTTCGCGCGATTATCGCCTCCGCCGACGACGCGCGATTGATAACCGACGAAATGCCGCGTCATTCGCACGTATTCCATCTGGCAAGCGCAGTTGGTGTGCGGCTTGTTGTTGACCGTCCTGTTGAAACCGTTCAGCGTATCGTTAGAACGACGGACGTTATCGTCGAAGCGGCGGCACGTTATCGGCGACCTGTTTTATTGACATCAACAAGTGAAGTTTACGGTAAACTGAACGACGTTCCGTTTCGCGAAGACAGTGACACGATAATGGGTGCGACATCGAAACGGCGTTGGGCTTATGCGTGTGCGAAGGCACTGGACGAGTTCCTATTGCTAGCCCATCACGCCCAAACAAGTTTACCGGTATTCATCGTTCGGCTATTCAATACGGTCGGAGTGCGGCAGTCGGGGCAATATGGAATGGTGTTACCAAGTTTCATAGAAGCGGCAAGACGCGGTGAGCCGTTGCAAGTTTTCGGTAACGGCGAACAGACAAGATGTTTTTGTAGTGTACACGATGTTGTAGGCGGACTGATAAAAATAATGAACTGCCCAAACGCGGTGGGCAAGGTAGTAAATCTCGGAAGTCAGGAAGAAATCTCGATCAAGTCGTTGGCGGAATTGGTAATCGGAGTGACAAACTCGAAGTCGAAGATAATCTACAAAACATACCAGGACGCATACGGAAACGGATTCGACGATATGTTAAGAAGAGTACCGTGCTTACAACGCGCCGGAGAACTAATAAACTGGAAACCAACAAAAAAATTGGAAGAGATAATTCGGGAAATATATGAAAACGGCAGTACATCGTAACAAAATTGGTAAATCATCTCTGCCTGTGAACGGTTATGAAAAAACATAAGGGATACTTCCAATTTGTCTGGAATACATTATACTTTGACGTATTGAATTGGCGTTTTTCAATATGTTTTAGTATAATTAACAACACATCCAACAAAAAAGGTAAAAAATTTATGTCAGAAAAAAAATCAAATTGGTCTTCACTTTTATCGGAACTTGGTTTGGCAACAGACTCTAATGATTCGCAGACGGACACGTCCGGCTCCGTTCACACGGACGATGTTGCCGAGAATACGTTAAACTTTGCTCACATCGTAACCGAATGCCCGCAGGAATTATTCGATACGTTCGCGGCTATTGCTGTCAATACTGTTGACAAGGCAGTTACCGAATTGAGCGAGAATATCCTTCCGACAGTTCACGACGCGGTACAAGATACGCTCGACGCTATTTTACAACAGAATTACGAAGAGGCGAAGCAAGCACGGCAATCGCAGCAACAATCTCAACCGCCGCAAGACAGCAAGCCGCAGAAGAAAACGGTTAAGAAAAAAGACCAGTGGGCAACATTCGCATCCGAACTTGGTGTACCGGTTGACGAGGTTGATGAAGTCGAAGAGTACATCGTTGATACTGACGATTCGCAAACAGAAATCCGTGAACACGCTTACGATAGCGTTCCACATTCACGCGAACGGAATACCGAAAACAGACATCGTGAGCCGCAAGCCGAGACACGTGTTGTTGACGAGTGGGAAGTGTTGCGTAGTCAGTGGCAGGGCGGTCGGCGTTCCGGTAACGTTGAGCAAGAAAGGCAGGAAGTTCAAGTGAAACAAGAAGTGCAGACGCGGCGGGAACGTCAAGACAATCCGCGTCAGAGCGAAAGGCAAGACGATAAACGCAACGTGCGTCAACAAGGAGGACGCGGCGAAATGCGCCGTGACGAACGCGGTGACAATCGTCGTGAAGACAGCCGTCGTGACGAACGCGGTGACAATCGCCGTGAAGACAGCCGTCGTGAAGAACGCGGTGACAATCGTCGTGAAGACAGTCGCCGTGATGAACGCAGTGACAATCGTCGTGAAGACAGCCGTCGTGATGAACGTAGTGACAATCGTCGTGAAGACAGCCGCCGTGATGAACGTAGTGACAATCGCCGCGAACGTGAGCCGCGGCGTGACGAACGCGATGAACGTAATGAAGAATTTCGTGAGGAGCGTAACAATGAACGTAGTAGCGAACCGCGGCGGCGAGGCGGACGCGGCAGCAGTAATAAGGTGTCTGCCCCTGAAAGCCGACCGTTGGAAAATACCGACTTCGCAGACAGCCGTGACGAGAACGAAGATACACGCGAACGTTACGACAGAAACACCGGACGCAATCCCAAACGCCGTCCGCCGCGTCAACCTCGTCAAAACACCGAAACGCCAGAACGCGAGCCAGCAGACGAGCATTACGACGCGAACGAGTTGACAACGCTGCACAACGGCGGAATCCCCGGATGGGGCGAAGCGGTCGCGACGGTAATTGATGTAAATCTGGCACGGCGCAACGCGCGGCAGAATAGCGGTAGCAATAACAGCGGACGCGGGCGAAGGTAAACGTTGTTTTTTTGTAACCGTTCACGGATATAGTAGGATTAACCACGATGGCACGAAGAATACAGAAGGATATTTTAGATTTATGATTTTGTTTTAATACGCAAAATCCCAAATCTAAAATTCTTTCTTTGTGTCTTCGTGGTGAAAATCTATCCGTGAGCGCACGTAACCACCAACCACCACCAAAATAAAATATGAGTAACGGCGAAGTCCTAACCCGTATGGTTGACGACAGCGAGTCTGGTTGGCGGCTTGACCTCTTTCTTGCACATCACTTTCCGAAATATAGCCGAACGAATATCCGTAACGCGATTGTTGCCGGTGCGGTGACTGTTGACCCCGACACTGCCAACGTTACACACGGCAAGCCGTCGTTCCGGCTCGTATCCGGTCAGACAGTTGTTTTCACGTTACCTGATGTGCAGCGTGAAGCCGTGCAGCCGGAGGAAATCCCGCTTGATGTTCTCTACGACGACTCCGACATCGTTGTCATCAACAAGCCCGCTGGTATGGTCGTTCATCCGTCGCGCGGTCATTGGTCGGGAACGTTGGTCTCGGCGTTGGCGTTTCGATTCGGCAGCAATTTGAGTCTCGAACGCGGACCGGAGCGTCCCGGAATCGTTCACCGTCTCGATCGCGACACGTCAGGTGTTATCGTTGTTGCTAAAAACGATTTTGCGCACCGTAAACTCGCCGAATTGTTTCACGAGCATCATATTCGCAAAGAATACTTCGCGATTGTTGTTGGCGAACCGGCTCTCGACCGCGACTTGATTAACGCACCTATCGGGCAACATCCGCGAAACCGTGAGAAGATGATGATAGCACCGAACGACCCCGACGCGAAAGAAGCGGTTACGTTTTTTGAAGTCATCGAACGTTATAACGGATTCGCGGCGATACGTTGTTTACCGCAAACGGGCAGAACGCACCAGATTCGCGTTCACTTACAACACACCGGATACCCGATTTTGTGCGACCGTCTCTACGCTCATCGCGCGGCGATAACACGTGAGGAGCTGCTCGGCGAACGGATGAACGTAACGCCGGAAAATCCGTCGGGCGGTACTGTCCTGTTGAGCCGGCAGGCGTTGCACGCGCGGCGGTTAACGTTTGAACATCCAACGACAGGAAAAGAAATCGAAGTCGCGGCACCGCTGCCGGACGATATGCAGACGGTTGTCGACGTAATGCAGGAACGCAAAGGGCGAGTGGGATGAACCTTCTAAATCCGTTCGCGTTCTGGCTGTTGCTGTTGGCTGTGCCGGTAATTGTGCTGTATCTCTTGCGGGTAGAGTTTCATCAGGTTGCTGTTTCGACGACGATGTTGTGGAATAAAGTTTTCGCGGAACAACATCTGTACTCACGGTATCGAAAATTGCGTACGCCGATTTCATTGTTGCTAACGTTGCTGCTGCTGGCAACATTGGTCGCGGCATTGTGCGAACCCGTTTTCACGCCGCAAAGTCCGCAAATCCGTTACCGCGTAATTGTAGTTGACAACTCCGCGACAATGAACGCGATTGAGTCGAACGGTCTCTCGCGGCTGGAGATAGTTCTAACGCAACTGCAAAAACTTTTCGCCGGTTCAAGCGAAACAAACAACGTCTCTACCGCGATTCTAACCACATCCGATACGCAAAAAATTCAATGCGGCTTCACGACACAACAAAGTGTCTTACGCCGCGCGGCTAACAAAATCACCGCGACAGATCCGCAGTCCGCACTCTCCGAAACGCTTTCGTTAGCAACAAATATCATAGAAGATTGGCGGCAAAGCGAGATAGTTGTCCATACCGACGCTTGCGTGAACGGTATTGAGCAGTTCACAAAAAACGAGCGGATAAAGTTCATAGTGGTAGGGCAGCCAAGCGACAATGTAGCAATCACGACATTCCAGCCGCGTTTGGCAATGAACGATACCAGCGTTTACGAGGTATTGGTAGAAGTCGCGAATTTCGGTACGGCGGAAGCGAAGTGTAAGTTAGAAGTTTACTTGTCTGAAAACCCGATAGACGTGGTAACATTGAATATCAAGCCGTTCCAAAGAGTACAGCGAATAGTAACGGGAATAAAGGAGGACGAAGAAGAAAAAACGCTGCAAGCAAAATTGACAAACATAGAAGATGCGTTAAAAAGCGATAACACAGCCCGCGCCGCGATTCCCGCAACACCAAAACAAAAGATAAACGTTTACGGTACTGAAAACAATTTTCTCAAACAAGCGTTGTTAGCACAACCAAACGCGGACGTAAATTTCGAAAACGAACTACCGACGGTTTTTCCGTCGAACACAATCATAGTATTCCACCAAACTGTTCCCGAAACAATCCCGAACGGAAACGTTTTAATAATCGACGCGAGAAACAATAACAACTTATTCGACATCGGCGAACCAATCGAATCACCGTTAGCGGGTATAGAAACGGAGAAAACAACACTAACAAATTCTGTAACCACAACAAACCTGACATTCAAAGGAGCAAGAAAAATAAACATAAAACAAACTAACATAAAAGTAGAAGCGTCAACACCGGAAGACACACCGCTGTATTTCTCACAGAAAACACCAACACAAAAAACGGTAGTAATCAACGCCGCGCTGGAACAAAACGGAATAATACAAAAAGCGGCGTTTCCAATAATAATCGCAAACACACTAACATTCTTCCGCAACAAAGTAGAACAATCAGAAACAAAACAAAAAAACGAAAACAATCTCTACGCAACAAACAAATCAATAAAAGAAAACAACCAAGAAACAAAACCAATCAAAACATCAGAACCAATATATTTCTGGCTAACAATAGTAGCAATAGGAATCTGGACAACACAAATTGTGTGCCGCAGAATAATGTAAGCGTTCACGGATAGTTTTCACCGCCAGTGTTAACGTAATTATGGCAACTTCGAAAACTCTACTCTTTCGTTTAGCAAGTTCCTAATTTTACGGGGTTTATTGTTTTGAGTTGGCTGGTTTTTAGAAATTGCCTATTGCAGCAACTGCCGTTACTGCGTTATAATTTGTTCACATTTTCATTCACAAGTTGAAGTGTTTACACACCAATCACTGCCAATGCCTAACCAAAAAACTATGCCGTTCAACGAACAAATCAACATCGACAAACTTGACTTGCGCGACGCTATCGTTATGTCGCGGCTTGGCGAAGTTGGGTCGCAGGTTTGTTTGCGGTTGCTTAGCAGTTTTGGCAGCGTGGCGGAGATTATGGATGCTGCGCCCGATGTTTTACGCCGTGTACGCCGGATTGACGAACGCACTTTGGCGAAGTTGTTGCAGATACGAACTCTCACCGATGTTGACGAAATCATCGGGCAGTGTAACGACGACGGTATCACGATTGTCAGTTACAACGACCCGCGTTATCCCGCCCCGCTACGCAGTATCGCAGACCCGCCCGCCGCGTTATACGTTCGTGGAACGTTACTCGAACAAGATTCGTTCGCAATCGCGGTTATCGGAACACGTAAGATGAGCGTTTACGGTAAACGGATGACGAACGTTTTAACCGACAAGTTGGCTCGCGCGGGTTTGACAATCGTTAGCGGTCTCGCACGTGGAATTGACGGCGTTGCCCATTTCGCGGCACTTAACGCGGGCGGTAGAACTATCGCGGTACTCGGAGGCGGTCATCGTCATCTGTTCCCCGCCGAACACATTCCGCTCGCGGACAATATCGTCGAATCGGGTGGTGCGGTGATAAGCGAGTATCCGCCAATGATAATGCCGTCGCGTAAAACGTTCCCGCAGCGTAACAGAATCGTTAGCGGTTTGTCGCTCGGAGTTGTCGTAATCGAAGCACCAATCGCAAGCGGTACGATGATAACGGCACGTCTCGCGTTGGAACAAGGTCGCGAGCTGTTCGCGGTACCGGGACAAGCAGATCAGGAAAACTCGCACGGTTGTCATAGTCTAATTCGTGACGGCGCGACGCTGGCGGAAACTGCCGACGACATAATAAACACGTTAGGTCCCCTAACGAATCCGTTACAACATCCCAAAAACGAAAAACCTATTTCGCACCCGTTAGAGTTACAACTAAACGAAATTGAGAAAGAGGTTTTGCAATTCATAGACCGTAACGAAACGCCAATAGAACTAATAATAAAAAAGCAATCAAACCTTGAACCAACACAAATCACGGCGGCAATAAGCGTACTGGCAAAAAAAGGAATCGTCAGAATCAAAGACGGAACGCACGCGGCAAGATTGTCGTGACCGTAGTAACTAACCAGTCGAGTAGGCGAGGGATCCCTCGCCCCTCTTCAAACCGGACTTGCAGATTTCCCACCTCCGGCTTCCATTGATGTACTCACTTCCAGCATTCACGGTTAGTCATTTTATTTGGTACACTCCCCGCGTTTTGTACACCAGTTGATACCAATTCGTCCCTTCAGGCAACTTGAATGGACGTTGACTTTGACGTTTTAGGAACATT
>JAITST010000466.1 GCA_031287585.1 Planctomycetaceae bacterium
ATACAACTTCCGTGTTAAGAAACGATAGTTGCTTTGCGGTTGAAATAGTTCGTTTTGTAGTTTGTTTTGTCCCGGTCAATGCTGTTTGTAACGGCGATTGTTACCGTTTCGTTGCTTTATGCAGCGACTTATAACGCTAAATGCACTGGGTAGAAGTTGCTTTTACACCGCAATCTGTGGGCGAAAACGTTGCTATCTTACCGATCGAAATTTCTCATCCCGATTCGAATCAGGTGGTGATTGAACTGAATGGGACTGTTTTTTGGACAATTAGCAAAGACGACAAGTCTATTACACATTTCTCATTCTCCTTGCGGTGTTTTAGGATACCATTCACGATATATCAGGTAAAACATTAGACAGAGCAAAACAATTCCGACAAGCAACGAGACAACGCGAAATAAATCCCATTTGGCGGCAGGTGCGTTTTTAAGAAGTTGTTCAAGTTCCTCTTGTTCTGGTGACGGAAGGTATTCGTCACCATCGACAGTGAAAGACGTACCTGTTCTTGCGTCAAAACCCAATGTACCGCGTCGAACGCCAAGACTCGGGATAGTCCAAAATTTTTCGTCTATCGGTTCGTTTATTTTTTGATTAGTCCATGTCATTTCAACTGTTCTATAACGACCATCAGAATACACTGATTCCTGTGTGATTTTTCGAGGAATCCAAACCCCCGCAACATTTTGAAGTTCGCAATTCCAATTATGAGTAGTACCACTCTTATACGAAGTTACACATCCACCACGTTTCATATCAAACGTATAAAGAGAGCCATTCGCAGAATCAAAATGAAGGACTCCATCACCGGAAGACAATTTCCAATGATTGGGAAATCCATTTTTCTCTAAAATGTCGATCAATTCACGAATTCGTTCCTCTGATTTTCCGTCCTTCCGATATTTTTCTTCAATCTTTTTTGTGTCGAAATTTACAAAAATTACCTTTGTACCATCGATGTCTAGCGGTGTAGCATTTTCCATTGGGTCAAAGAAAAAATCCGCAACATCATCTTTAAAGGACAACAACAGTTGTGAAGCCATCTTAATTCTTTCGATTTCTGGAACCTCATCCATGTAAGAATAACTTTTGTAAGCGGTCACGACATTTGATGATGACTGTTTATCTCTATCAACCAAGACCGCTTCACGTATTAAAGTCAGTAACTCACGTTTTCCTGATTGGTACGAAATTCCAGACCGCCATGCCGAAACACAGCGTTTCCGGTCTGCAATCCTGTCCAAATGAAAATCAACACTGTATTCCAGCCGATAAAACGGTTGCTTCTTTGCAGAAGATTCCCAAGTTTCCTTTACGATTTCCACATGACCTTGCCACGTTTTAATCTTACCAATGTTCGCATTATAGACATCCATATAATCTCCGCATGCTTTAATGAGATTATCGCGTCCCTTAATTTCGACACCAGTCGCCTTGAAATCAGGGTACTCAGCCGAATACAATGAAGAGTTGATATATGGATGAATAACCAATAATATCAATGATAGTACATAAAATTTTTTCATTTCGTCCTTTCTTTATCTAATGGACACACATAAAATTTACTACTCGTCAAATTATAAGGCATTGTAACATGAAACTACACCGAATACCAATCGTATTTATCAATAATCTTCATGTAAACACTTAATTGTTAATTACTATAACAGCACGTAGATGACAAGCATATACACTACTCATCTGTAATTGACAATTCACAATTTTGTTTAAATATACGAATACAAATAGCATTTCCTCGCTAATCTTTACACCCCCGCTTTGCCCTTTGCTAACATCGCTTAAAATATTGGCAACGTTCCGCATCTCCCCATTTTCGGTTGGGCTGCGTGGTTCGCCGTGTGGCGGAGTGTCGCAGAGTTCGATACATTGGACGGCTCCGCAAAGAGACGCACGTGCGGCGAACAGCGGACTTCGCCTACTACGCCCAAAGAAAATCACGATACAAGACGCTATTGATATTAGAATTTGCGGGACGATAATTTCGCTTTGAGTTCGGCGATTTGTTTCGCTTGCTCGGCAAGTGCCTTGTCCTTTTCGGCAATGACTCTGTCTTTCTTTTTGATTTCACGCCGGATTTTTTGCATCTCTGCGTCGCCGTCGCCCTCGACCAATCGGCGAACCGCCTCCTCCGCTTCCATTTCACGCCGACCCTCCGGCGATGCCGCGATACCAACCAGCGTCCTCGTTAGATGACGCATCTCCGCACTTTTCACCGGCAACGAATACTCTTTGAAATGTCCCTTTTCGTCCGCAAAATAACGCTGTTCAAAAATACTCAACAATGCGTCCAACTCCGTTTTAATCGAACCGTGAATCCGTCCTGTTTGAATCACGATACAGTCGTGGGTCAACTGTTCAACGAACTCTTCCTTCTCTTTTATTTTCTTGCCCGTCAGTAAGTCAATGTATTCACGTCCGACTTTCGCCGCCGGTGTTTTGATATGCGGCAAATCAAACGCAATAATGTAAATCGCAATGATATGCAACGGTGTCTTTTGCGTTGCGGTTTTACCATCGCCGTCCGGCAATATGATTTCGTCTTCACGCTTGTAATGTTCGGCGAGATAATCACGAAACCGCATGATGTCAAGATTTTTCTTGCCCTTTTGAACTTCGATAAGAACCTTTTGCCGTGTGCCGTCAGCGTTTTTTATCGTTGCAACGAAGTCAAGACGCAGAACGGTCAGTGCGCCCGGCATCTGTGCGTCCTGCCCCGACAAACGCTTTTTAAGTTTGGCAGGCAACGTGTATTCTTGCGGTCTGAATTGAATTTCCTCAACCTCTTGATTGAGTAGGGTCTCAATAAAGAACCTCGCGTTTTTCGTATCCTCCATCAGCCGTTTGAAGACGGTGTCATAGATAGGATTGGCAATAATAATTTCGCTGCTCATTGTTTTGCCAAGATTGAAAACATTGTCATGACTTACCGAACGTACATAATTCTACCTGAATTTGCGGCTCACATCAATAGTGTCGTGATTTTCTTCGGGCGAGGCTTTGACTTCCCCCAAAACACCGCCCCTACTCAAAAACCTGGAAAATGTTAGAATATAACAACTGACAATTGGCGAGTTGCCCGTTGCGTTTACCTATTTACTATACAAACACACAGGAGTTCTAATTATGACTACCCCGCTTTGCAGTCCGAACAAGCCGAAGACTGACATCAAACGAGTTGCGATTTTGTTTTCCGGCGGTCCGGCACCGACCGCCAACGCCGTTATCAGCAGTGCCGCGACGTGTTTCGCGCGTGCCGGTATCGAAGTTTACGGAATGAAAAACGGCTATTCGCATCTGGTTGAGTTCGACGGTTCGCAAAAATTGCACGAAAACCACGCATACATCCGGCTCGACAAAGAACCTCACAACAACGAAGGTTTACGTACACTGCAAGGAATCTGCATCGGTACCGCTCGCGCAAATCCGGGTAAACATCTCAAAACGCACGCTGACCTAAAAGACCCCGAAAAAACGCAACCGTTAATGAATGTTTACAATGCGTTACGTTCACTCGAAATCGACGCACTCATTTCGCTCGGCGGTGATGACACGTTGACAACGGCAGCAAAGTTCAAACTGTTTATGGACACGTTACCGCCGTCGGATAAACGTATCCGCGTCATTCACCTGCCGAAAACTATCGACAACGATTACGAAGGTATCGACTTCACGTTCGGTTACTTTACGGCAGTCGAGATGCTCGCTAAGGAAACACGTAACTTACTCGCGGACTCCGAAGCGACACACACCGGTTATATCTGTCAACTTATGGGACGCAAAGCGGCGTGGCTCGCGTATGGTTCGGCGATTGCTGGTGAAGCGAGTCTGGTTATCGGACTAGAAGACCTCGAAGGCGCGCCCGATGATTGGCGTTCAACCGAAGAAACGATTGACCCCGAAACCGGTAAAGTTATGGTTGGCGAAGACGGAAAACCGATGCGGAGCAACATCTTCATAGTGTCGAAAATTGTTGACCGCGCCGTTGACGTAATTCAGGCACGTGAGGCGGAGGGCAAGAAAAGTTTCGTGATGATCATATCCGAAGGTTTGGCTGAGTACCTGCCGTTGTCGGAGATTAAGATGTGCGTTTCGGAAGACGAATACAAGAATCTGAAGCCGGACACGTTCGGACATTTTCCGGTCTCGCAACTGAAATACAGCAGCCGGCTCGGACGGCTGATTTCAGAAGAGTACAAACGCCGTACAGGTAGGTCGCGGAAGATGGTTGGTTTGCAATTCGGTTACGAAGTACGTTGCAACTCGCCGACGGCTTATGACGTAATTCTAGGCAGCCAGATTGGTACCGGAGCGTACAGGGCGTTGTGCGAAAAGGGATTGAACGGTGTTATGGTATCAGTTGGCGGAACGATGAATTTGAACTATCCGAAGTTTGAAGAACTTATCAATATGGAAAAACTTCGCGCCCACGCACGTCCAATACTCGTCGGCAGCGACATACACCAACTCGCGCGATACCTTGAAGCGTGGGTGCCGAATCAGGAATGAACTGATGTAGAAATTTAGATTTTAGATTCTGAATTTTAGTCAGGTAATCGCAAATCTAAAATCACAACTCTAAAATCTAAAAATAAATTTATTCACTTGCAACGTTTCAACTCATTCAACGAAATTCCCGACACGTTTGTTTCGGGTGCGCTGACGATTGGAAAATTCGACGCGGTTCATCTTGGACACGCGGCGATATTCGGGCGTGCGGTTGACGTTGCGCATAAACAGGGACAACCGGCGGTGGTTGTCACGTTTGACCCGCCGCCGTTTCAAGTAGTTGCAAAGCCCGAAACGAGCGTGCCGCCGGTCTGTACGTTGTCACGTAAACTAGAACTAATTGCCAACGAAGGAATTGACGTGGTGGTAGTAGTCCCCGCGACAAAGCAACTGTTAGCGATGGACGCGGTTGATTTTTTCGAGCGGATAATTGTCAAACGTTTCAAGACAAAAGTATTGCTGGAAGGTGAAACGTTCACGTTCGGACATTCAAGAATGGGCAATCCCGCCCTGCTAAAAAAACTCTGTCCGCCTGCTGACGTAACGCTGGAAATAGTGCCGCCGGTATGTGTTGACAACAAACAAATATCAAGCAGCGAGTTGCGAAAAATGATAGCCGACGGCAAAATCGAAGAGACGGCAAAACGAATGACAAAACCATACCGGATAACAGGAGTAGTAGAACAAGGCGAACAAAGGGGACGGACACTAGGATTCCCGACAGCCAACTTGGGGGAGATAGAAACAATCCTGCCGAAACAAGGTATCTACGCCGCCGTCACCGAAATAGAAGGAAAACAATACCCCATAGCCCTACACATAGGAACAAACCCAACCTTCGGAGTAAACCAGAAAAAAGTAGAAGCCCACATAATAAATTTCAGCGGCAACCTATACAACAAAACAATAAGTATGGACTTGGTATCTCACATAAGAGAAATGATAAAATTCAAAACCGCAGAAGAGTTGATAGAACAAATGAAGATAGATGTAAAACGTTGCGTAGAAATATGGGGACACACAACTACGGGCATCTCGCCCGCAAACGGACACGCACGTTTTTCGTAACCGTTCACGCTATGTTTTATTTCACCAGTCGAGTAGGCGAGGCATTCCTTGCCCCTCTTCAAACCTGACTTGCAGATTTCCCACATCCGGCTTCCATTGATGTACTCACTTTCAGCATTCACGGTTAGTCATTTTATTTGGTACACTCCCCGCGTTTTGTACACCAGTTGATACCAATTCGTCCCTTCAGGCAACTTGAATGGACGTTGACTTTGACGTTTTAGGAACATT
>JAITST010000074.1 GCA_031287585.1 Planctomycetaceae bacterium
AACGGTTTGAGCGCACCGCGTATCTCGGCTTGTAACTCCGGATTGTCCATCGTTACCAGTAACGGTTTGTCGTATTCGTCGATGATAACAACAACACGCTCATTGTATTTGTTATGCAAATTTACCAAAAGCCGATGAAAACGATCCGTTACCGATTGTCCTTCAAACGGAACCGCATATTTTTTTGCACAAAGTTCAATGGATGTGTTTATTGGAATCTCCAAATGAGAAACGCCTTTTGAATAATCTTCTGCGTTCAAATCAATCCGTAAAACGGGATACTTTTTCCAATCATAATTCGTCTTGTCAATCGCGAGACCGTCAAACAATTCCCGTCTCGCCTCGAAAATCGCCGCGAGCGTTGAACAGAGTAACGACTTTCCAAACCGGCGCGGACGAGCAAGAAACACCGCCTTGCCAGACGTTGTTATCAAATCGTGAATCCGCTCCGTTTTGTCAACGTAGCAGTAGCCGTCTTCGCGAAAATGAAAAAAATCTTGTACACCAATAGGGTAACGTTTCATTATGGGTCTCCAGAAATTGTACGCATACACAAATACAACGTACCATTGTACTTAAACTGCAACGGAATACAAGAGATACAAAGAATGAACAAACCAATTCCGGTTGGCGCGCCAATCGGAAATGGTTTGTTAGTTGTTTGCATTACCAACAAAATCGTATCACACTGTTCTATCGAAACGCGGCTAAACTTTTTTGAATTTTACGATAACGATTTTCCCGTCGAAATTCGATTGTTCGGATTCTTCCGTTGTGATGTCAAGTGATTTTTGTGCGGAAACTCCGCCGGTTCCGGCTCCGATAAGCGGAAAGGCGATAGAGTGATAATCTTTTTCCGCCGCCAGTTGCAAAGCGGAGCGAACCGAAAGTCGAACCGATTTTTCCGTTGCAAACCAACACAAATTGATTCCGGCAACGTGAATGATTCCGCGAAACGGCAATTTTCCCGCCGAAGTATGAACCGCGCCGCCAAGCGGAATCGCTCCGTATTTGGTAAGTTCACGAAACGGTTTGTAACCGCCCCGCCGCTTAATCGCTCCCGAAACTCCTTGTGGTAAAAGCAACCACCAAGGAATAACATTCCGATTCCAAGCGTTGACAATCACCTCAACATCTTGATCTAACAGTTTCCTTCGATAATCGTTATGGTTTTCATTTGATTTTTTGGAGCCGCTTCTACGAAACGCAGTGTAAGCGATTGGTAAAATAATTCTTATCGCTGAATCACTGCCAACCCTCCTTGTGCTGTTTCGCGGTAGCGGACGTTTATATCGTGTCCCGTTTGAAGCATCGCTGAAATAATGTCGTCGTATTTAATAAAATGCGAACCGTCAGAAAGAATGGCATATTGTGCAGCAGCGACCGCTTTCGTTGCCGCCAATGCGTTGCGTTCAATACACGGAATCTGCACCAGTCCAGCTACTGGATCGCACGTCAATCCTAAATGATGTTCAAGCCCAATCTCGGCAGCATACTCGATTTGATGCGGCGTTCCTCCCATCAATTTTGCCGCTGCCGCCGCTGCCATTGCACACGAAACTCCGATTTCACCTTGACAGCCGACTTCTGCTCCCGATATTGAACCGTTTGTCTTCGCAACCAATCCAAAAAGTGCCGCAACCCCAAGAGCCGAAATGATTTGCTCATCGGATAAACGGAACCGTTCTTTCATCGCACGTAAAACGGACGGCAAAACACCGCACGATCCGCATGTCGGAGCGGTAACGACTTTGCCCCCCGATGCGTTTTCTTCCGACACCGCAAGCGCATAAGCAAACAGGAAAACGGACGTTCGTAATGCCGATGTGATAATTTTTCCTTTGGCGTAATACTGAGCAGCTTTACGAGTGAGTTTCAATTCGCCGGGAAGCACACCTTCGGTAACAAGTCCGGCTTGAATACTTTCCTGCATTGCGTTCCATAGTTTGCCCAACTGCGCAGTGATGTGATTGCCTTCCTTTTCACAAATATACTCCCAAAACGAAAGTCCCGTCTTCGTGAGCTTGTTCAAAATTTGCGACATATTACGTTCCGCATAAATTTCCGTTATCCCTTTTTCCTCGCTTTTTTTCGTGAGTTCAAAGTCGAACGGAATTCGCACAAAACACGCTTGCACGGCATCCCACTCCGCCAACTCTCCGCCTCCGACGCTAAATACTGTCCAAGAATCCGTCGATGCTTGACTGTTCTTCCCGTCAAACGCTTCCAGTATCAATCCATTGGGATGAGCAGTCAACGCGGTATCCGGTTGCCAAATAATTTCTACGTGCGGCGGCGGCACTTTCTTTTCTAACGAGGGTGCTTCCAACGACTGTATGATAACGGTATCCGTCAAATGTCCTTTACCCGTTGCTGCCAGCGAACCACAAAGCGTAATGCGAAAGCGATTCGCTGCCGGATTTTTCCTAGCGAATATCGCCGCCGCTCTGCCGGGACCCATCGTATGACTGCTCGATGGTCCGTGTCCAATGCGTAAAATCGTAAGAATTGAATTCATATTAGCGTATAAATATTAGGTCTTAACAAGTATCTCATAGAGATTGGATTAATTTTTTATTGAAGGCAAACACCATTTTCACAGGAGAACTTAAATGATTGACCTGAACATTTTACAAGGCGAACCAACTGATAATCAATCTACGACACCGACCATATCGACTGTGCAAAAAAAACATTTCCCGATTTCTTCGATGTTTGGGAAAAATTGTAGGACAGTCTAGCCGTAATTTTTGCTTACGAAACCCCAGTCGATGTGTTCGACGAATGTTTTGAGAAATTTGCCGCGTTCGTTACGATAGTCGATGTAGTAAGCGTGTTCCCAAACGTCAACGACGAGCAACGGTTTCAGACCTTGCTTCAACGGATTGCCAGCGTTTGACAGCGGCAGGATGTCCAGTTTGCCGTCTTTGTCTGCCGCCAACCAACACCAACCGGAACCGAACAGAGCGGTTGCTTTCGCAACGAACTGCTCCTTGAATTGGGCAAGCCCCCCGAAATCACGGTCAATCGCCGCAAACAACTTTTGCACATTTTGCACATTAGGTCTGCCCTCTTTCCTAACCGGTGCCAGACAGTTCCAGAAAAAGGCGTGATTCCATGCCTGCGCGGCATTGTTGAACACTGGTCCCGGTTCCGACTTGATAACGATGTCATCAAGCGACCACTGTGCTTCGGGTTTGCCGTCCACGAGTTTTTTGAGGTTAGCATAATACCCGGCGTGGTGCTTATTGTAATGGAAATTCATTTGTTCTTCGCTCATGAACGGTTTCAATCCGTCCAGACCGTAGGGCAACGGCGGCTGAACAAACGCCTCGTCCGCTGCCGAGACCGGCAACGCTGAAAGGATTCCCGCCGATGCCATTCCGACGAAAGCACCTGCTTGCAAAAATTGACGACGTTTCATCATTCTACTCCTTGATGGTGTAATGGTTGAAAAAATCACTGACCGGATTATTCTACCGCAAAGCATTATCAGTTTCAAGAGCCGTGTGAGCGGTTTGGGTTTTATAATTTTATATTCCGTCCGCCAAACAAGCATTATTTTTACTTTTCCCAGACAAGCACCGTAACGCTATACGGCTTAACAACGACGTTATCCGCTGCCGTTTCCTTCGATTCTTTGGTCTCAATCCGGTACGGCTGGTCGGGGTCGTTAAACCCAGCCGGGTCATTTTGCGGGTCGGCAATTTCGTAGCGGGTCAATTTCTTGCCGGTGATGTCAAAGCCCGAAACACTCAACTTGACCGTTGCTGATTCCTTTGACGTGTTGACAATGCCAACCGTTAAACCTTCACCGGAAAGTGCCGCCTGAACATC
>JAITST010000144.1 GCA_031287585.1 Planctomycetaceae bacterium
CGCTCCGCATAACACAACCGCTCGCGATTGTTGCTCAAATACGTCTGCAATTCCCTAACCGTTTCCTTCTGCCCGCCGTCAAATATCTCATCAGAAAGCAATCACTGATACGTTCCGAAACGTGAAAAATGTCCAAGCACTCTGCCCAGTCATGCGTCTTATACTGAACACACTTTGAATTTGGGCTTTTTGGTTATAGTTGCGGGTGGCGTGTTGCGAGCAGCGAGTATTGTTTGCATTGTATCAACCAACACAGCAGGAAACAGATGCTTGAAACGCTTTGCGAACAGCAGCGTTGTTCGCCAATTTACGTGAAACTTCATCGGACAACGACGCAACCAAATTGTCGATGGTCTGATGCGAGACGGTGAGACAGCCGAATTGCTTGAGTTGAAATGCTGCAAGTTCATACGAACTTTTCGCGGCGGCAAACGCGATAAGACGGCGTGCGCCGCGAGTATAATCGTTGTCGAGACCGATCTGCCCTTCGACGGGAAACGAGTATTGGCGGCAAGAGTTACAGCGGCGATGACGGCGGAAAATCCTGATGTGATTGTTGCTTGTCGTCAGCGTTTTCGTCCTCGTTTTGCGGACTTCCGTTTTTTTTACAATGCGGACATTGTTTGGCAGCCGCAGTGGGTTCGGCGGCGAGTTGCCGAATCGCGGTGAAGAGAAAGTCGTCCCCAAGAATCAAACACTGTGTCGGGGACGTGACCATATTGGACGTTCTCGCCGGCGGTATCGAGGTCGGCGAGAAGGGCTTGAAATTTTTCGTGAAGCAGGGCTTCGGTGTCGCTGCGGGGAGTAATGGTCTTCATAGGACTTCCGTGTCAAAGGGTTTACCCCATTATAACAAACTCCCGCCAAATTTTTATACACCCACTCGGAAACAAAAAAACTTTATTTTTACCAATAATACATTATTACCCTATTTACTCAAACTGTAAATGGACGTAACAAATTGATTGATTATTTTGCGCACGGAGGCACAGTGGACACTGATAATGGCTATGATGACAAAATAACGATGACAACAATTTTTTCCCCCGTATCCTCAGTGCCTCCGTGCGCAATACATTTATTTCTCATTTATTTTACATTTTGAGTTATTTAGAATTAAAGTGGGCAACAATAAGGTTTCTTATTCCACAAATTCATTGGCAAGCAAGGAGTTATCATTTATTTATCTATGCATGTATGTAGGTAGGTTTGGTTACGTGTGGGTGGAATATGTAAACAATTTTCAACCGTGTACGGTATATCCTTCTGTATTCTTCGTGCTGTCGTGGTGAAAAACTATCCGTGAACGCTTACTGAATTTTATCATGTTTCGTCACTCTCCTATTCCCGTTTTTGACAGGAATGTCAATAGCGTTGCCAGTACGCCCGCGAGGAATATGGAGGTGAAAACTGATGCCGCGAAGATGCTCCAAAACCATACGGGGACTTGGTTGTACCATAGTGCTGGGACTGTTGGTAGTGATTGGTTTGAGTCTTCTTTGTAAACTACGGGGATTGTTTGACTCGAACGTAATCCCGCTATCTTTCCTTGCGTTTCACCGCGGCGGGTTATGCTGCGGTTTCTTTCTATTTCGTTTACCGCCGACAACTCCGGGTCGTGACGGTCGCCGTTTGGCGGAGTGACATCGGCTACTATTTCGCGTTCGATTACTGCCCCCGGTCTGCTTATCGCGTGGCTCGCTGTGCTGTCGAACAGATTTACGTTTCCCTCTTCGCCCAGAACCGAGAAATCGCTATCGTGTCCGTTGATTATGTCGTGGTGACGGGCATCATCCTCCATCTGCTTCAGGATTTGCATCAGCCGCTCACGACTGGCGAACGATGGTGTTACCGTGTGTTGCGAATCTACTCTTGTCACCGCGTTGTCTTGCGAGTTGCTCGGTGCCGCGTAACCGTGTTCAACAAGCCACCGCTCCATATCGTTCGCTACCTCAATCGCGGTTTGTTGCCGCGACGCTGGTTGTTTCGCCATCATCTTGTTACAGAGTTCGAGCAAGTCCAGCGGCATATCGGGACGGTCAATCAGCATACTAGGCGGTTCGTTTTGTTGATGCGCTAGTAATCGTTTCGATACGCTTCCTTCGGGGAACGGCGGATGTCCGGTTAGGCAGAAATATATCACGCAGCCAAGACCGTAGATGTCGGCGCGGGCATCGACCTGATGGCTGTCGATTGCCTGCTCCGGTGCGAGGTAGTCGGCGGTACCGAGTATGGTGTCCTCTTGTATCGAACTGATACGACCGTTGAACTGTTGTTCGTCGAGCAACGCTAATCCCAAGTCGAGTAGTTTGACGTTGTCTTCTTTGTTGACCAAAATGTTACCGGGCTTGACATCGCGGTGGACGATACCGGCGTGATGAGCGTGTGATAACGCGGTTGCGGCTTGGTGGACGATGCGGACAATTCGCTCGAACGGCATCGGACCGTTTTTGTCAACGACGGCTTGCAGGTTCTCACCGTTGAAGTATTCCATCACGATATAGTTGATGTCGCCTTCGCGGTCAATGTCGTAGGCGTGGACAATGTTCGGATGATTGAGTGCGGCGACGGCTTGTGCTTCGCGGATGAATCGTTGTAGGTAGATTGATTTACTGAGCCGTTTTTTCGGCAGTACTTTGATTGCCACGCGGCGTTGCATTAGCGTGTGTTCGGCTAGGTAAACGGTACTCATTCCGCCTGTGCCGAGATGTCCGAGAATTTTGTACTGACGGAGGAAGAAACCTTTGTACCGACCTTTCGCGAGTTGACGAACTTGCCACGCGGTTAAAACATAACGCTTGACCAGTGATTGTGCGATGTACGCGAACCTATTGACCTCGCGACCAGCCAACTCCTGATTGATTTCAATCAACGCCGAGTCAAGCACAATCGGTTCAACCAACCCGCTAATACGTAAGTAGTCAAGGAACGTTTCGACATCAATCATGAATTAACTGTTTCCGTTCGTTTGGTTTCAGTTGTCTTGCGAGGTTACAAATTTGCTCATATTTTAGTTCTATAGTTGCTGACATAAAATTCCTCTCATCGAATTTGGTTACAGTATTTTTTACAACGCGCAGACAATAGTCGGGGGTTTGCCCGTCACTGATTTTACTTATAGAAGATAGTTGACTAAAAGCGTCCTAAGGGAATCGAACCCTCAATTACAGCTTGGGAAGCTATCGTGTTACCACTACACTAAGGACGCATACCGCCAACTGACACCGAAGCATTATACCAGCATTGTTCGTCGCCACCAAGAGGGGGACGGCGTTTTTTTATTATTTTTTAGTGTCACCCCATCACTTCTCCATCTTCCAATCGTTACCTTTCAAAACCGTACCGTCCACTAACTTGAACGGTTCTTCACCGAAATTTACCGTTACTTTTACACCGTTTGCGAAAACGGTCTGTTGTACTAAACGGTCAGGCGACAATATATTATGTTCGGTCATCTCGGCGTAGGCGGTTGCCCGCGCGGTTGCGGCGGCGGTTTTGTAACTTTCCGCAAACTTCTGTTTGTTTTCCTTCCAGTTCGCACTCGTGAACATATACATCGGCGGCGTGCCGTAAAGCGCGTTGAACAAATCACGCTTCCGCCAAACTCGCGGCAATTTATTATTGTAATCGCCCCAGTACCACATCGCGACCGTACAGTCGTGATACACCAGTTCCCAAAGCGGCAGCCGTAACGCGGCGTTCACCTGAAAACGTTCAATCTGCGTCGGCACTTCGTCAATCACTTGCAACATATTACGTCCCGATTCGTTGACCCGATACTGTCCCAAACTTAACATCCCCTCGAAGAAATCGCAAAACGGTACCGACGCGTCGTGTCCCGTTTCGCTGCCGCAAACCAAACCGAGTTCACCAATCAAACCAAGCAACTCCATCTTGTGTTGCCGTGAATCGCTGCGCGTCATCGGATGATCGGGGTGATAACATTCAAACCAAGGCGCGGCAACCGTTGTATCAATAAAACGTGCCGTGAATGGTTTCGTTTTCAACTCGTTTGAAATCCGCTCACGCGCGTACTTAACCGCTTTCGCGTCGCAAATCACCGCACACGGAATACGCGGTTGTGTCTTGTCCTTCTGATCAACGTACCAACCTTTCCGCCACTCGCCGTTCGTGTTCGTCCAATTTATATCTTTATCCCACGCCGCCGTTGTCCAGTCGCCGTGTACCCAAACTTTATCGAAGTGGGCAGGGTTCATCACGTCCTGATAAATATCGTAACGGCTCGTCAACACGTTTTCGATTTTGTTCAACTCCGTGAGTTGCTCTGCACTACCGCCGCCGCTCCAAAGTATCCGGTCAATACCGAGTTCCTTCATCTCCTTCACCAACTCAACTTTGTTATTCTCCCAATACCAGATGTTCGCCGCGCCGAGCAACAAATCAATGTTCGGATTCTTCATCACCTTATCCGTGAACGGTACGAGCAACCCGATTTGTTTTGCGTATTCTCGATAACGTTTGCAAACAGTGACGTGTCCGCCGTTATTGAAGAATACGAAACGCACGGAACGTTGGTAACGGAACTCGCCGCGTGACGGTTCCCAAACAGTATTTACTTGTAACAAATTTTCCGAGTTGCGTGTGAAATTGATAGAAGCGTCATCGGGCGTTTCGAGAATCGCTATCGAACCCGCGCCGTTAGCGTCGTCAACTTGCCCCCAAAACGCCATACAAATTCCGTGACCGCCGTAGGCAATGAGTCGTCCGAGTCGAATGTCGCCCTGAATATCGACAGGATAACCGATTCCCTCGTTCACCGGCACAATCAACCTGTCACCGATTTTCGACGCGAACGCTGGCGGATATTCGATGTTCGTCGGCATACTGCCGTTGCCGTCGAGCCGAACAATGAGTTCGGGCGATTCGGATTCGAGCGTTACGGTGACATTGTATTCTAGTAACGATTCAGTGTTGACTAAACCGAAACGGAACGAGTTTACCGCTTCATTGGCTGCTTGTTTCGGAACAACGACAAAATTTCTGGCGGCAAATGGCGACGGCAACCATATTCGTTTTGTACGTTTGTCGGTGACGGAAAACGTACCGGACGAAGTGTTAAAAGTAACATTCAGAAATTTGTTGTCAAGCGTAACGGTTTTTTCGTCTTTGATTGCGATGTCACGCGTTTTGGTTTTTGTAAGTGAAAAAGTTTCAACAAAAACAGTTGCATTACCGTTACCAACAACACGCGGTTCAATCGTTGCAACATCGGGCGGTATCATAAACTTTGAATGTAACGAAACCCACTCGCCATTTTCACGAATACTTTTAGTGCCATAAGTCCACGCAACAACATCACCGTTTTTCTTACGTGTAACAACAGAAATTGCCGCGTCACCATCACCCTCAACTTTCATCTTGGCTTCAAGTTGAAAAACATCGCCCGCTTTAACAGTAATTCGGTTCCCCTCACTCAAAGCCCAATCGTCTTTGCCGGTATGGACAACGTTGAAAAGTTTTTGGTCATTCGATAACGTAATTGCTCCGTTCTGCCGTGACCAAACTTTACCGTCAGTCAAAACCCAATCATAAGCAACGACCGGAGTGACGACCGACAAGATCAGAGCGAAAATAATAAATGTGTTAGTTTTCATTTGAGTAGATGTTGTTGTCGGAATTAGATTGCGTGCTTTACGTTAAAATGAATCATGTAATGAACGTGGACGGTTATGAAAGATTACCTCTGTAAATATAACACATCCGAGAATCATTCTCAACAGATGCTCGATTTTTTAAGCGTTGACAAAATGTGTGTGAAGGTTTACAATGCTCTTGTGCATTTGATAATGAATCAGTGATACCATATAGCCGTGATTTATCTAACTTATTTATTTATGACAAAACGAAATCCTACACGTAAAATTAAAGTTGGCAGTACATTTATCGGCGGCGGTGAACCGGTTGTTTTGCAGAGTATGTGCGCAACGAAGACAGTTGATGTTGCGGCTACTGCGGCGGCGGCGGAGTTGTTGCGTGACGCTGGTGCGATGCTTGTTCGGATTGCTGTTGACACGCCGTCCGACGCGGAAGCGTTGTCTGAAATACGGCAGCGGACTACTGCTAATCTTTCGGTTGACTTACAGGAAAACTGGCGGCTTGCCGAACGTGTTGCTCCATTTGTTGATAAAATCCGTTACAATCCGGGACACCTTCATCATACTGAAACGGAAATGAGTTGGCGCGAGAAAGTGAAACGTATCGCGGCAATCGCGGAGACGAACGATTGTGCGTTGCGGGTCGGTGTAAACTGCGGAAGTCTCGCCCCGAATCAGGTGAGTGCGGACGACCCGATTTTTATCAGTGCGTTAGAACATACGCAGTATCTCGACAGCATCGGTTTCACTCGTTACTGTGTTTCGTTGAAATCGTCTAACGCAGCGGCTGTCATTGCGGTCAATCGGCGTTTCGCGGCTGAGCGTCCTGATGTCCCGTTACATCTTGGAGTAACGGAGGCGGGAATGCCGCCGGAGGGAATTATGAAGTCGCGGCTCGCGTTGGAGACGTTACTCGGCGAAGGAATCGGCGACACGATACGTGTTTCGTTGACTGTTCCGAACGAGAGGAAAACGGAAGAAATCCAAGCGGGGCGCATGATTCTCGACAACGTTTCAAGAGGCATCGTGCTAACGGAAAAGGATTGGCAACCGCAGCGTTTGAATATAGTAAGTTGTCCAAGTTGTGCAAGAGTACAAAATTCAGCGTTCGTAGAACTAGCCCAACGAGTCCGCGAAGCAACAAAGTTTGCGTCCGGCTTACCGATAACGATTGCGGTTATGGGCTGCCGTGTAAAC
>JAITST010000193.1 GCA_031287585.1 Planctomycetaceae bacterium
TGTACCTACCCCGCGTTCCACGCGGGGTTATCCATGTTTAACCCCTACGGGGTAAAGATTCTTTGTCAACATCTAATTGGTAATGTAAGTAACGCAATTTTCAAACGTTACCTGTATAACGATAGGCAGAAAACTCCGTCGTCTATTGCTATGTCAAGAGCGTTTTATTGTTTTACGGTGACTAGGGCTATTTGAATCTCAATATCTCTGATGAGACCAATTCATCTACCCTTTTTGTTTTTAGAAATTCTTCTGCGTTTACTGTTATCAGTTTTGCGTTGTGGCGGCGGGCTGACTCGTGCCATTGGGTTTGGTGGTTTAGCAGATTTTTTTTGTAACGTTCCCGTAGAGTTGTGTCCAGATATATTTCAAGTCTTTCGTTTGTTTCAGTGTCAACCAGACGGACGTTGCCTTGCCACGGTGGTTCTATATCCGCCGTCGCGAGTAATTGGACGATGACTGTGATTGCGGAATTTGCCGCAATACGGGCTATTACCGTTGACGGTTCTTCGGGAAACAGCAAGTCGCTTATAAATATCCTTATTCCTCGCGATTTCCAATCCGGCGGCATTTGTGTCAGCGATTCCGACGGATTAAAATTTGAATCGAAAGTTGGGTGTTCCCACTCGGTTGGTATTGAGTTTGAACGTTCAAGTTTCTTACAACCGTTGCCAGTTGTGTAACACGTGAACGAGAAATGCGACTCCGCCGCTGCCGACGCAAATAACGCGGCAAGTGATAACGATGCGGTTGCTTTGCTCGTGCCGTTCAGTTTCATTGAACGTGAACCGTCGAGCAACAAATCAACGTGCGGGTGAACTTCTTCGCGAAACATTTTTACTACCAGCCGGTCACTGCGCGCGTACGCATTCCAGTCGATACGCCGTAAATCGTCACCGGGTAGATACTCGCGGTGTTCCATAAATTCCAGAGAACTGCCAATGTTACGGCTCAACATTTCGCCCATCGTTCCGAGTGACGAATGCGGCGGCTCCGCGAAAAGATAACCGCTTCCCCAACGGTAACCGTCGAGTAATGCCGTCTGCTCTGGTGATAGTGTTTCGGTTGTTACGGGCATTAGTCTGTTTCTGTTATTGTTTTATGACCGCATTGCTCTATTTCTTTTATCGCATCCAGACGTTTTTGGTGGCGACCGCCGTCGAATGGTGTTTTTAACCAGACTTCCGCCAAATGTTCTATCATTACTTCACTCAACATTTCGGCTGATAGACAAAGGATGTTTAGATCGTTGTGGCGGCGGCTTACGTCCGCGCTTACTTCGTCGATTATCGGCGCGGCTCGCACTCCGGGAAACTTGTTTGCGGCGATGCACATTCCTATTCCCGTTCCGCAAATCAGTATTCCGCGATCCACCTCACCAGCACCGACCCGCTCCGCCACGGCACTTGCGATGTCAGGATAATCAACCGGCGGCTCTGGCGATTCGGGACCGTAGTTCGTGACCGTGTGACCGTGTTCGAGCAGCAACTTTGAGAGTTTTTTACGCACCTCTATCCCGTGATGGTCACTGCCTATCGCGATTTTATACGATGTTTGTTGTTCATTGCTCATTGTTGACCTGATTGACTACATTGAATTGCGCGGTTATTCATTAGACGTAACACAAATCATTACCCCGCAAGGGGTAAAATCTTGATAACCCCGTGCGCTAGCACGGGGTAAGACCATTCTCAAAACCCAACCCCGTAAGGGGTTGAACAAGGCATCTGTAATCAGCGGTGGTTTTTGTTGAATCCCTACGGGGTTCTAGTGCTAACGGCGGCTACCCCGTGCTGTCGCACGGGGTTATCAAGATTTAGCTCACGGAGCAAGGATGTAGAAACGCTACATATAATGTCTCTACAACTTTCAATCGTGTACAATACCACTCACGTTTTTTTCACCACCGCCGCTAATCCAATCCGCCAACCTCGCCGTCCACCGAGTTGAACGTTGCGACACCAACTATTGCGCTTATGTACGGTTGCGGCATTATTCTAACATAACGCCGATCTGCCGTAGCAACCGCGGTTGCGGACAACTCCACTCCCGATTCGACCATTTCGATTTGCGGTTGATAACCGATAACAGAATTATACACAGGATAGTATGGATAACTCGCTCGCGCCGCTGGCGTTTGCGAAGTAGGATATGTCACGTTAGTACCGCCGGGAGTATAACCTGATGATGTCGCGTCACTTTGGGCAGCGATTGTTGTTCTTCTGTCTTCCATCTGTTTTAGAAGACTATTAATCGCAATACGGTCTTGCAGTTTATCCTGAGTCGCGATTGCGGATGCGACCTTCGCCGACTCTAACGACTCGGTACGTCTGCCGCGTGTGGATTCAAGATTAATAACTGTAGCGGTTTTACCCATCGTGAAGAAATGTTCATTTCGTTTCTCATCGGGTAAACCGTAATTTGATGTGATAGTCGTCTTGAAACCGCTGCCAGTCACCGTTCCCCACTCACGCTGCACTACTATTTCGTACTTACCTTTGAAACCTATCGGGCAAACGTAAGTGATTTTATTTTTACCAGAACGGTCGCCGCTTGACGACGATTGAATGTTTGTTAAGTCGTGTAACACGCCGCCGGAAGTTGTTCGCGGATTGAAATACCAGCAGACAGTATCAAGCGGCTCACGAACTGACACGTCAAGTCCGGCATCGCCAGTCCACTCGATTTCAACGATAACGTCACGGCTTTTCGCAAGTTTCATATCAGCCGCGAAACTGTCCGCAACGTCAGTCCTGCCGTCGTCACGCATTTGCTTCTCTAACGCGGCTGCAATATCCTGCGATTCCGTTACCATCTTTTCACCGTCAATTCCGCTCCATTCCTGACTCGCTATCGCGAGCGTAATCCAACGTAACGCTTCCTCACTTTTTTCGCCCGGCTGTTTTGTGTTCATCAAATTCGCAAGTTTCAATGCCTGCTTGTACGCGGGTTTCATCAACGGCATTTGAGCAATCACTTCACGGTAAACGTCAAACGCGCGTTCGTACAAGTCGATACCTTGAAGGAAAACCGCAAGGGTCAACAAATCCATCGGCTCACTGGCGAAAGCCGCCGCCGACATTGCCGCGCGTTCGATTTCTTTCTTCGGCGCGTCACTGCGGTAAAGCGAAATCGCTAACGCTTCGTACATCCAACTTTGCAAATGCCCGCTGTTTATCGCTTCGTAAATTAACGCAACGACTTCTTTATCTTTCGGGGCGTTCGGATTATTTTTGGTTTGAATCAACATTTCATAAACGGCTTCCTTCACTGCCGCGTCATTCGGCGTTCCGGCGAAATACGATTTCCAAAACTCAGTTGCGTCAACTGTTTTCTTTTTCCAGTCGATACGAGTTTTAGGTGAAACCGGCGATGTTGCCATCTTATTAGGTTCGGCTTTGTTAAGTTGCGGAGCGGCAGGTGAAGTTTCCGCCGACGAATCCGCCGGGAAGTTGTCAAAGATTTTGTTATAACCGTTAGCAGGTTTGCCGCTGCGTAATGCGTCAAGTTCACGCGCAGACCTGATACCAGAACCGATATTGTAACGATTATTATTGCTACGATTATTATTGTTACCGCTGTTACCGTAACTGTTATTACCGTATCCGCTGTTATTATTGTTGTTACCATAACCGCCGCCGCTCGAACCCATATTTTCTGTTGGGATAACGAGGTCGGCAACCGGATAAACCTTCAGTGAAAGAACCTTTTTCGCTTCCTCTATCGTTTCGACAATGAGCATTTCGTCTTGTATGCAGTAAGTACAATCTTTTGCCGCGAGGAGACGCTTTAACACACTTCGTAACTTGACACCATTGAATGTTGTCGTAACATCCGATACTGTGGAATCGTAGGCAAGACTTTGCTCATCGATGGCGGATTTGCCCAATATAATATTCAGTTTAGCACCTGAATTGTCCTGTCTGATTTTATCAAACAAATCCTGAAATGTTGTTGCGTCAGTGATTTCCATTGAGAACGGTTTGTCAAGTGCCTTTTGAATCGCCTGTTCCGCCTCGCCGGTTTCGCTCAAACTTACGGCAGAGAAACGTTCCTTACGTCTCGTTGACAACGCCAACCATGTTTCCGGATCGGGGTAGAGTATCGGCGGTTCTTCCGGAACCGGGATAAATGATTCTTCCGCAACCATTAGCGCGTCAATAGTTCCGCGATGACGTTTCATACGGAGTTCGTCATACTTTTCTACGTATCCGATTGTTCTCGCGACCAACGATGCTGTTGCGGGAGTTTCACTGTTAGGAAGTAACGGAACCGCGATGTCCGCCGCACGTTCCGCGACCGCGTACTCTTTCGCCTCAATCAACGCCGAATAACGATTCAAAATCTGAACTGCCTTGGCGTTCTTGTTATCGTATTCGGTTAAAGATTCCATCCGTTCACGTTGCGTTGCCATTATCGCGTCGTCTTCGATTTGTCGGACTTCTTTCTCAAACTTCTGAACAGACGCTTGTTTAATACTTTGTCCAAGCCGGTCAAGCAACTGGTTTCTCGCGTCGGGGTCAAGCGACGTATTGTTTCGCACCATCGTTTGTGCCAACTTCAATTCCTGAATCGCACTTTCCGGGTCTGACGACACTATCTTACTGGCTTTGCCAATGGTGCTGGAAACTTCACTTGTCATTTTTTGTGTCGTGATATTTTTTTCCTTAATCACTTCGTCAACCATCGCGGCGACCGCTTGCTCGCCATCACCAGCAGATTCGGCGGACGGGACTTGCGTTTTCGGTGCGCGTTCGGGAGCTTGTACTGTTGTCGAGTTGTCGCGGGCATTACGGCGAGTGTCCCGATTATCTTGCGTTTTTTCGGCGACAGTTGTTGTGCCAGCCGCTGCTTCGGCACGAATCATCCGTTCGCTGTTACTGATAATCATCTTCGCGTCTTTGTTATTCGGATTAGTTTTCAAAACGTCATTGGCAATCGTTATCGCTTCGGTCGGCGAGCCGGTATCCAGCGCGTACAACGCGCGCTGCAACTGACCGTTGACCTCGTATGCGTAAGAACCGCTTAAAAACGCGAGCATCTCACGTCCGACTATCGGCATCGTTATACCGTCGTCCTCTTGTGCGATGTCAACAACTTTCGCGAGGTACGCGTTCGACGCGTTGTCCGTTTTTCTTTGCGGGTCAAGCGACCACGTTAAATTTGCGACAGAGCCGTCCGCCTTCACACCGCTGATTTGTATGTCCGTTTTCTTAATTGGTGACGGTGTTTTAGCAACGAGGATAGTATCCCTGTCAGAACGAATCGGCGGGATACTTATCGGGTAAAACTGCCACGTTTCGGGGATATTGTCATTATGAGTCCAGACGACCGCGGCTGTGACCGCGTTTGCGATTCTTGTTCCGATGTCACCCGCGAAGTTGGAGTTTGATTCACTTGTTTCACCGTGCAGGTACATCGCTTGCAGTTCAGCATCATTGATGTCTAACAACACGCCACCGGTTTGGTTTACCAACGCACCAAGAGCGTTAAGGTTTGTTCTCGCGCCAACCGCGCAAGCACTGACCGGAATTCTTTTATCTGTAAACTTGGAAACATACCGTTTGAACTGAGCGAGCGTGACTTGTTTCGCGTTGCTGTTACCGCTGCCGATTAGAACAACGTTTCGTTTTGCTTTCACGTTACGGTTATCAAACGCACTTTCTGCAACGTCGAGTGCCGCTCCCAAGTTGGTCGCACCGAGCGGAACACGATTGGCGAGAGTTACAACAGCGTTGTTCAACTCTTGTGAATCGAGTGATACGAAATCATCTGTCAACGGTTCGGCTTCAAGGTCAACTGCGTAAACTTTGACCTTCGTTCCTACCGGCAAATTACGCAACGCCGTGGTCAGAATGTTGACGGAATCGGTTTTGGATTCGCCGTATTGGGCTGCCGACGTGTCAACGATGAACACGACTTCATTATTCGACAAAACCGACGGTAACGGTGCCTTCAATCCGACCGCGATGTAGTTTGTCGAATCTGTACCGGGTGCGTAAGTCGCTATCAGTGCCGATTCAGCACCAACGGCAAGCCCCGTGTTGACGATAAGAGCAACCGCAGTTACTATCGTTCCCAAAACCAGATGAATAACGTTTGTTCTCATAACTCTAATACTCCGCTTTTTTGTTAAATACCGGCATTGCGGTAATTACGCTGCTATACTGTCTTCAAGTCCTGACGCTCACAAATGAAACCCGCGCAAAGACACTGCAAAACTCACACAGCCGTCCGAAACGCAAGTCCGGTTTTAGCATACCTTATTTTACAAAAAATTTCAATACCATTTTTACTATTTTCCACAGATTGAGTGTATTCAAACCGTGACTTTTGTTACAATGCGAAACAATGACCTGATTGGTTATACTTGTGACAGCAGAAAAATTACCCTCAACCGCGATGTTGCAACGTAAGGTTTTAAGCGTTTACAGATATTTTGGGCAGTACAAAGCGACACCGTCTCCGTCGGTTAAAACCGACGGCAATACGGTACAATGATTATATTGCCGTCGGCTTCAGCCGACGGTGTATTGCGTGACCTCTTTTACACCTTCCGCAAAAACGCGTCCGCACCCATCGCCGCCAAACGCCCGCTGTTTATCGCACGCACTACCAAACTCGCACCCGACTGCATATCACCTGCGGCGAAAACTCCGTTGATGTTTGTCATTCGCGTATTCGGGTCAACTTCGGCGTTACCGCGTGCGTCGTACCCAATGCCCAGCGATTCCAGCAAGTTATCGTGTTTTGGGTGAACAAAACCCATTGCTAACAACACCATATCCGCCTTCAACGTAAACGCCGTTCCCGCTTTCTCTACCGGTTTGCCGTCAACCCACTCAACTTCCGCACACTCGACTCCGGTCAGTTTATCTTTCGTCGCAACAAACTTTTTCGTCGTAACACTCCACCGTCGCGTCCCGCCTTCCTTGTGCGACGTTCCCGAACGCAACATTATAGGCCACTGAGGCCACGGCGTTTTTTCACTCCGACCTTCCGGCGGTTTCGGCATAATCTCAATCTGCGCAACATCCGCCGCGTTTTGACGTAACGCCGTTCCCAAACAATCCGCACCGGTATCGCCGCCGCCGATGATGACAACGTGCTTACCTTTCGCGTCAATTTCGCTTCGCCGATTTTCCCAAACGGCGTAATTCGACGCAATCAGATATTGCATCGCTTGATAAATTCCGTTGGTTTTACGTCCGGGAATATCAATGTCACGCGGCTCCATCGCACCGCCCGCGAGAACAAGTGCGTCAAAACGCCGCCGCAAATAATCAAGCGATAAGTCGTAACCGATTGTCGCGCCGGTCTCGAAGAAAACGTTTTCGGCTTCCATCTGTTTGATACGGCGGTCAATGACCCATTTTTCAAGTTTGAAATCGGGAATCCCGTAACGCAAAATACCACCGGGCAACTGTTCTTTCTCGAACACAACAACCTCGTGACCTGCCCGCGAAAGTTGTTGAGCAGCCGCCAAACCAGCAGGTCCGCTGCCAACAACCGCCGCCTTTTTACCGGTCTTGAATTGTGCATATTGCGGAACAATCCAACCCGATTTCCACGCGCGTTCGACAATTTCAAGTTCGATTTGGCGAATCGTAACCGCGTCACCGCTGATACTGTGGACACACGACGCTTCGCAAAGAGCGGGACAAATCCGTCCGGTAAATTCGGGGAAGTTATCGTAGTTGTGCAAAAGATTACTAGCGTCGCGCCAACGTTCCTCGAACACGAGCGAGTTAGTATCAGGAATCTGATTACCAAGCGGGCAACCAACGTTATGACAAAACGGCACACCGCAAGTCATACAACGCTCCGCCTGCCGAACAACATCCGCAGTCGCAGGTGCAACCAAAAATTCACCGTAATGCGAAACCCGCTCCGTAACTGTCTGATAAACCGGTTCAAGACGCGGTATATCAAGATAAATTTGTTTCTTTTTCATCGTTTGGAAAGTGTAGTATTATGAATAAACAAAAACAGAGACAGATTGTACCGTAAAACGACAGAAGTGTAAAGGAGAACGGAAAAATTTTTTTTCACCAATATTTTTTTCACCACGAAGGGCGGAAAAGAATTTTGGCATCCATCAGATAATAACTCGTCCAAATTTTTTCTGTCTGAACACGATTGAAAATTGTTTGTGTCGCGATGTAATCGTAACCCAAAATGTTGATTGTGGAACATCAAAAACGTATCCGGGGATGCTTGTCGCCAAGAAACAACACAAATCCTTACCCCGTAGGGGTTAAACATCATCCCTTTGAAGGTGGTTTTTAGAAGACGGCTAATCATAGTCCCTACCGGGACTACTCCTAAATGCACCTTCAAAGGGAGGGGTTAAGGATTCTTTGTCAACATCTATTAAGTGGTAATGTAAGTAACGCATCCGTCGCCTATTACTCTGTCAAGAGCGTTTTATTGTTTTACGGTGACTAAAATCCCAAATCCCAAATCCCAAATCCCAAATCCCAAATCTAAAATCTAAAATTCTTCCCGCCCTCTCATTAGTTCAAGCGGCTATAACACCTTACTCCAACAACGACAAATACAACATCCGTATCTCCTGCAAGCGGATTATTTCTTTGTGCAGTTGTTCCGTGTTTGCGTTTGATTCTTCGAGGTGGTATTGCAGTATCGTTGCCTGCGTTGCTTCGCTTGGTTTGCCTGCGTCTGGCGTTTCGGCGTAGAAGCGGGCATCTATTGGTTGCAGACGTTGCGGTTGCGGGAACGTTGTTATTCCGATTTGCCCAATCGAAACGTCGTTGCCGTTTTTGTCTTTTGCCAGCACGTTTCCTTTTGGTGTTATCTTGATTGTCTTCGTTTCGGCGGGGATTTTTACTACCGGTTGAATCGGGACAGCGTAGCTGGTTTCGATTGCTTTATCCGGTTTTTCTGTTTGAACGTACCACAAGACGGACAGTTGATTTTTACTGTCTAACGTAAGTTGACCGTTACGGGTGTACAGGAACGTATGTGCGTTCGGTTTCAGAATTTTCAGAAAACCTTGACCGCTTATCGCAACGTCGTACTGGTGACCGGTCTTCGTGAACGCACCGCTGCGGGTGTCGATTTGAACCGCGACTGAACCGCTGTTATCGGCTATTGTTACACGTTCGGAGTCGGCTGCAAAATTTGGCAGCGGCGACGGGAACTCATACCAGATTGTTTTGTAACCATAGGTTTTGCAGTGCGATAAATTATGCAGTACGTTCCAGATTTGACGGTCAATACGCGACAAATCCTGACGCACAAACGCCGTAAATTGTGTTGTCCGCTGCGTATCAGCACGCTTGGGAACGGCGGGTACATCCGGCTGCTGGACAAATTCGACCAACGGCGGTTTCTCGTTCTCCGGCAGGACTTTACCAAACTCAGGATTCTCTTTGAGTAAACGCATTAACGCAGGTTCTTTGTTAATCGCGTCCTGAATTTTCTTCTCCTGCTCGTCAACATCTGACTCGCAATACGCGACCGAACCATACAAAACAACAGCACAAATTACGCAAACTAAACGTTTCATTTAGACCTCGAATCTTCACAACGATAACGGTTGAACAACAACCAAGCAACGTCCAAGTATATCACACGAATTTTACAGTGGCGACGCTCGCGGAAAATTTGGTCGCGAAATCGAACGATGAGAATAGAGGTTATCGCAGTTTTTTTACGTAGGTAAATTGGGAAAGCCGTGAGCGTTCACACGTGTTCTAAACCTCTCCGCTCTTGAATCCTGATGACAACGCAAACTGGATGTTATATCCTCCTGTGTCGCCGTCAATGTCTAATACTTCACCACAGAAAAACAGATTCGGAACCAATCGCGACCGCATCGTTTGACGTTCGACTTCGTCTAATGAAACACCACCCGCGGTTGCCATCGCTTCATTCCAACCACCGGGTTTCTTCACCGTAAACGGCAAACCGCTCAACGCATCCTCTAATAATTTCCGTTCCGTCCGTAAAATTTCCGAAGCGGGTTTATCCGGCGGAATGTTCAGCGTCTTCAATAAGCAAACCAAGAATTGTTCGGGAACGCCCAACGGTTGTAACGAATTTTTTAACGTTTTTTTGCCGTTCAATAGTGTTCTGATTTCTGTCGGCTGTCCTATTTCGATTCGGAGCGTATTGCCCTGTTCGACAAACCGGCTCAAATCAAGTATCCCGGGACCGGACAATCCGTGATGAGTCAACAAAACATCACCCTTACCCGTTGCCGTCTTCTTGCCATTTCGGAAAACAGAAATTTCTCTCTGTCGAAAGGCAATACCGGCGCAGTTCACAAACGAATCTTCTTCGGTGTAGAGTGGAGTTAAGGCAGGTTTTGGCGTAACGATTTTATGTCCGAGTGCTTCCGCGAATTTGAAGCCGCTGCCGTCCGCCCCTGTTGCCGGAAACGAAGAACCGCCGGTTGCAATGACGAGTTTTTTCGTCAGGACTTCGCCGCAGTTGGTTTGAACGATGAATCCGTCACCGCTCTTGGTAACAGAATTAACTCTCGTTTCCGTTTTCAGCACGCCGCCGATGTTCTTCAATTCACGAAGCATCGCGTTGAGAACATCATCGCTATTTAACGATTTCGGAAACACTTTGCCGTCGTCACGTTCCAGTAACGGAACCCCGTGCCGCGTGAACCATTGAACAGTTGCGGTATTATCAAAGGCGAATAACGCGGGCTTGACGAAACGGGCTTTTTGTTCACCGCCGTAGTGTTTTAGGAAATCGTCAACGTTTCCGCTATGTGTAAGATTACACTGTCCCGAACCGGACAAAAGCAGTTTTTTGCCTGCGGTTTTGTTACGTTCCAGCACACAAACGGCTTGCTTTCGGGCTGCCGCGGCAATTCCTGCCGCTAAACCAGCGGGACCGGCTCCGAGAATAAGAACGTCATACATTACGGCTTTGTTTCACTTCGTTTTTTCAAGAATGGTAATTACAAGTCGAAAAAATGATAAACTAATTTATGGCATGAGTCAACGTATCGCGAATTTTTGGGGTGTGATTTGAGTTGTCCCGCGGCTTGCAATAATCAAACATAACCGGTAAAATTTTACGGAGATATTTTTCAACCGTCTTCACTTTAACAATCAACACTAACCAAAAGGAGAATTAAAATGCAAACAATCAAAACAACATCCGCGCCGTCCGCAATCGGACCGTACTCACAAGGAATAGTTGCTGGCGGTTTTCTGTACACAGCCGGACAGATTCCGTTAGTACCATCGACGATGCAACTAATCGACGGCGGCATCGAAAAACAAACGGAACAGGTATTGTCAAACCTTGAAGCAATACTAACCGCCGCGGGTACGACGTGGGATTCGGTAGTTAAAACAACGATATTCCTAACAGACCTCAACGACTTCGCAACGGTAAACTCAATTTACGAGCAACGCCTAAAAACAGCCAAACCAGCCCGCAGCACGGTGCAAGTCGCCGCTTTACCAAGAGATGTGAAAATAGAAATAGAGTTAATCGCCACTGTGAAGCATAACGAACAAAGTTGAAATTTATTTCGTTTACGGTAATGAATGAACAAATTACAAAAAATATCCACGCAACTATTGACACAATTTCAAATAGTGAATATAATGTGTCTGACTTGTGGTTGGCGGTGTCGTTTTCTTTTCGTTGACCAAACTTTTCAAACCAATTACCATAATAAT
>JAITST010000228.1 GCA_031287585.1 Planctomycetaceae bacterium
GTTTACACACCCGTTTTACACACCCCTCTTTCGCCCCTATTGCAAACTCAATCTAATGCCTGTATATTTGTGTGGTTGTTTGTGGAAAAGTTGAGTGCTGTAACGGACAAAAAACTTGCGTGAGAGTTCCTTGAAAAATCAAAAGCGGTTTTCAAAATGGTTATTGATGAACAAACCTTGAATGAACGTATTGAGGATTATGTTGCCGATGTTCGGCGTGATATGCCTATTGACTGTGTATATTTGTTTGGTTCGTATGCCAACGGCACGCCGTCTGAGTGGAGTGATATTGATTTATGTTTTTTTTCGTCCGATACCGCTTCACAAAGAACGGTCGATATGACGGTGCGGTTACTTGAGTTGGCTTGTAAGTACAATCCCGAAGTTTGTTTTGAGCCGCATTGTTTTCATACGTCAGAACCCGAAAATGATAATCCGTTTGTTAAAGAGGTTTTACGTACCGGACGTAAAATCTCGTTGTAAATTCTCCACGACCTCCAACCCCCAATTCAGAAAGTTACTACTATGAAACGAATCATTTGTCTTGTGTTTTTTGTGCTTGCCGTGTTTGTTGGTGCGGTATTCGCTCAAAGTCTCAACGCGGATAAGAAACCAACACAAACGTCCAAAACCGAAAAGCCGTCCGCCGAAAAAACTGCCGGCGATAGTCCCGCCGCGAAAATAGAGAAGGAAGCAAAACAACTTGCTCCATCGGTTATTATGGAGAATACGTACTTGTATGTCTATATCAATCTCAAACAGATTGATGCCGACGCAATTTTTGATAACGCGAAGAAAATCGCGTTACGCTTTATCGGGAAAGCGAAAAAGAAGTCTCCTAAAACTTTCAAGTCACAAACGCCCGAACAAGAACTTCAAATGGGGTTGACGGTTGGAAAACAGCAGTTGGTTACGTGGATGGAGACGTTTGAGAAAGAAGGTATCAGTGAGATAATTATTCTTCAGTCGTTGGAATACCAGACTCATACACCGTATCTTGTTCTGTTTCCGACTACGCAAGAGCCGGGTAAAAAATTTAACTTGAAATTAACCGCTGGCGACACAATGTTTGCGCCGCTGAAATCTATCGGAAAGTTCAAGGGTTGTTACTGTTATGTTCCGGCAGCGTCGCAAGCGGCAACTGCTAATATGGATGCCGCCGCCATTTTCAAACTCGGTAAAATCAGGAACAGTCCTGTGGTAATCAACGACGCACTTGAATTGCAGAAGCGGTCGCCGATTCGTATCATCTTTGCTCCGTCGAGCGGCTTGAGAAGTTTGGCAACGCTGGCGATACCTGCGTTTATTGCACAAATACCGGAAGAAACGGAAGCGGAACTTGAGATTGACAAGAAGGCACTCACAAAGGATATAAACTATCTCATAACCAATACACAATCAATTTCTATCGGTATCACGCCGCAAGACCCGCGAATAACTTTTGCGATACAAACGCCAACTGAAAAAGCCGCAACAACAATGTACGCGACACTTGAAAAACTTGTCGCGATGCAGGCGGCGTTCAACGAAAAGATGCAAGCGGACTTTAGCGGTATGCCGCATATTGCAAAACTTGGAGGCAACGATATGATGACACAGCCGATGGCAGCGGGCGGTGACGCGATGTCGCCAACAGACGGCGGTATGCCGCAGATGATGAACGGCGGTATGGTACCGGTGGTTTCTGTTGCGGGATTAGTGAAAGATTTTTTGCCAGTTGTAAAAGGAAAACGGCTGGTTCAAGTGTTTGATAACCGAACGATTGAAAAGTACGAAGACAATTATGTTGACGCGTTCATAGAGGGATATGAGTTTGGTAAGCGGGCGGCGGGTGTTGAAGATGAGGAGTCAACCGCGGAGACAGAAACATTGCTGTGTGCGACTAATATGCAGAAAATTGAGGCGGGGCTTGCTAGGTATCTTCTAGCGAATGGACTAATACTGCCGCCGCTTTACACCGTTGATAAAGATGGTAAGCCGTTACACAGTTGGCGTGTACTTATATTACCATTTATTGGACAACAAGAACTATATGCCAAAATTCGTCTTGACGAATCTTGGGACAGTGAGTATAACAAGCAATTTCACAATGAGGTGATTCCCGATTTTGTTTGTCACTCAAATCCTGACATACAACCGGGCTTAAATTGTTGTTACTCTGCTATTGCAGGTGAAGCATTCATTCCGGCAAAGCCGAACAAACCGAAACTTGGTGGAAGTATTGTATCGCGTTTGAAAGACGACCCCAGTATCACAATTATATTTGTAGAGGTAAAGAAGCCGTTCTGTTGGATGGATCCGACGGCTGACGTGACGTTGGCAGAGTTAGAAAAAGGTACGGACGCAGAAGATTCACGAATCGGTTCTTATCACGAAATCGGTGTTGTAACTTCGTTTTTCAAAGGAAATGTAAAATTTATGAAAGACATTAATGTAAAAACTTGGAGAGCGTTAGGTACGAGTAATGGCGGTGAATCAGTCGAACTGGACATAATAAGTCTGCCTTTGAAAGTACCAAACACAATAGTACCTGAATCACCGGAAAATTAATAGATGGATTGTACGCCTTATAAATGTCGCTAAAAGGTTTACGATAAATCCTTACCACGTGGGTAAAACGTGAAACACTTACAGAATTTACTTACTTAACCCTTAACAAACAAGGAAAATTTTTATGTCAATACTTATTGCTGAAATAACAACGCTTCAACTTGCGCTGATTTCGTTGATTGCGGTTGTCGCGGGTGCTTTTGCATTGTTCATTGTTATCTCGATGATGGTTTACGGTTCGCTCTGGTTTCAGGCGTATATGTCTGGTGCGAGTATTCCGTTGTTAAGTCTAATCGCGATGCGTTTGCGGAACGTGCGTCCTGCTGTAATTGTACAGGCGAAGATTATGGCGAAACAGGCGGGACTTCCGACTTCGGGTTCGCAAGGCGTATCAACATCGCGTCTGGAAGCACACTATCTCGCGGGCGGTAACGTTCCGAGTGTGATACGCGCGATAATCGCGGCTCACCGTGCGGACTTCGACTTGAATTTCGACCAGGCCGCCGCGATTGACCTTGCCGGACGCGACGTACTCGAAGCGGTTCGGACGAGCGTTAATCCGAAAGTGATTGTTTGTCCCGACCCGCGAAAGAGCGGTCGAATGACGTTAAGTGCGATTGCGAAAAACGGTGTCGAGTTGCAGGTACGGGCGCAGGTTACGGTTCGTACGAACCTAGAACAGTTGATAGGCGGTGCGACGGAAGACACTGTAATCGCGCGTGTTGGCGAAGGAATCATTACGGCGATTGGTTCATCCGAAACGCACTTCCAGGTGATGGAGAACCCCGACCTGATTTCGCGGGCGGTGCTGGCACGCGGACTTGATTCGCAGACCGCGTTTCAAATCGTGTCAATCGACATCGCTGACATTGATGTCGGACAAAATATCGGTGCGCGGCTTCAGGCAGACCAAGCGGAGGCGGACACCCGCGTTGCGCGTGCAAGAGCGGAGGAACGGCGAGCGTTGGCAATGGCGGTAGAACAAGAGATGAAGGCGAAGGTTGCGGAGAACAGGGCGATGGTAGTTTTGAGCGAAGCCAAAGTACCAAAGGCACTGGCAGGAGCGTTCCGAAAAGGTGGAATGGCGTAGGATGTTTTGAGATAGTTCCTATTATACTTGTCGCGATTGAAAATTGCTGTTTATCCGTGTGAGTTTGTTTATGGCTAAATCACGACACAAACATTTTTCAACCGCGACAAGCATAAGTTGCCCAAAATCGTGTTTTCCCATTGACAAATTGGGATAAATAGAATAAAATGTATGACATCACGCTTGCAGACTGTTCTGCAAGCAAGTTTCACACCAAACCCTTTCACGAAAGGAAAAAACTATGACAAATTACGTATAAAACACAGATTAACCCAATGTTAAAATGGGGGGGCGCAGTTTGTAGAAGATGTAATAATTGCTCTTCTCGCTCGGCTTTGACTTTGGTTGAGCTTCTGGTTGTTATCGCCATTATTGGCGTTCTAATCGCTTTGCTCTTGCCCGCTGTTCAGGCGGCACGTGAAGCAGCGCGGCGTATGCAGTGTACGAATAAACTTAAACAATTCGGTATTGCGTTGCACAACTACCATGATGTTGCTGTTAGCGAGTTTCCGGCAGGTTGCGTGTATAACTTTCAGTATGGCGGTACCGCTATAACCAATGGGCATTTCTAAAAACCTCGATTTTAACCGCAGAGTTCGCAAAGAAACGCAGAGATTTTATTTTGAAAATCTTTTTTAATAATTTATAATAGAATAAGTTACAAAAAAATACTCCTCCGCGACTCTTTGTGCCATCGGTATCGCCAC
>JAITST010000373.1 GCA_031287585.1 Planctomycetaceae bacterium
GCCTGCGCCGCGTCAAGCATCGCATTATAAGTACCCGCCGGAATAACGAGCGGCTCACCGCTGCGGACGTGTTGAAAGTCAGACATTAGGGGGTAGGCAGGAGGCTGTAGGCGTTAGGCATTAGACTGTAGACTGTAGGCATTAGGCGTTAGACTTTAGGATTTGGGAATAATGCTTTTGACTGCTGGCTTAGTTAACACTTGGAAATACCACCCCTACAGTCTAATGCCTATAGCCTATCCCTGTTATGCGAATTTAGATGAAAGCCCTCTTTCTGAAATGTCCCGCAGGAATCGGGTCTGCTGTTTCAGTTCCCGAACCGCTAAATCATCGCCGTCATAATCCTCGTCTTCGTCTTGCTGTTTTGTCGGTTGTTTGTCCGGCTTGTCGTTTTTATTAACCAGTTTTTCGAGATGCTTTTCGCTCTTCTCTGTTGCCTTTGCGACTCTGTCCATCGACGAACCGTAGCCCATACTTTGAATCGCCGCCGCACTAAACGAACCGCTCACAGAGACCTTTGAATCGAGGTCAGTATTCGCTTTGAAGCCCTTGATTGTTTCTTCAACCTTTGCTTTCAGACGGTCAGTCAACGATTCCGGCTCTTCGGCACCTTCCGGCTTCACCGGATTTTTTGCATTGTTAATGGCTTCGTTGTAGGCGTTTTTGGCGGATTGCAGTTCCGCTTCTTGTGCGGCAATTTTTGCGTCATAGTCCGTGCGGCGGTTTTCCGAATTCCTTTCAAAGTCCGATTGCAGCGCATTGAGCGTGCCTTCTTTTTCCGTTTTCAACGAAGACATTTTATTATCACGCTGCTGTTGAATCGACGAGAGTGCGTTACTCTTTTCGTTTTCACGCTGTTGTGCCTGCCGGTTGTAATCTTCGCTGATAATGTTTGCCATCTCGTTCGGGTCGAGTCCCTGCATTTTGGCAATGATATAACCGATACCTTGTGCAATGGATTGTTCGGCAGTCTTCCAGGCGGAGACCACACCATTAGAAAACTCAACCCACAGTGTTGACATCGTATAAACCGTTTCCGTCCAAAACTCTTGGACACCGAACCACGCTGCGGTTAAGAGTTCCGCGATTTTGAAGACGCAATTTGCCCAAGCGGTCTGCAAGGTCTCGGTCAACCAATACCACGTTGAGAGAAGTGATGTTGAACCCTTCACCCAGATCAATTTGATGGAAGCCCAGATAACCTGAATTGCCGCTTCGATGTCTCCGCGTCCGAGTGCCGCCGTGATTGCACCGAAGGTTTCTGTTGCAAACGAACAAAGTGAACCGAACATCTCTCTTAACCAATTGACCGCTGTTCCGACATTTGCAAACGCTCCGATAAAAAAGTTTCCAAAGCCGCTAACAATCGAACCGAGCGTTTCAAATACTTTGGAAAACACTCCTGTCAGTCCGTTCCACATTCCCGACATCAACGAAACAACACCGGACAACACATTTCCGATGCCGGAAATAACATTTCGTACAATACTGAAAGCCGCTGCAAATACTCCGCCGATGATTTGCGGAACGGCGCGGAAGGCGGATAAAATAAAGCCCGGAACGGCAGCGAAGAACCGGACAATCCCCGCAACGATTGCCGGAATATTTTGAACGATGGTAAAAAGCGTTGCGATAATCCCGCGTGCCGCTGTTGCAAAGAGACCGACCAGTCCGCTGACCGCACGGGACAAAAGAGAAAACACCTGTACACCCGCTTCCACAACGAAAAAACTTCTCGCTAACGCACCAACCCATCCCGCAACATTTTTGAGAACAGAAATAAATCCGCTCATCATCCGAACCGCTCCATGAAACACGGTACTAACAATCGTGAGTATTGGCGATAAAACCTGTCCGATAGTTGAAAAAACGCTGCCGCTCACGGCAACGATATTGGTAAAAATATTTCGGACAATCGAAATCATTCCGCCGAAAACTGTTCCGATGAATCCGGCAATGCGGGAGAACACGGAAACAATACTTGAAACAATACCTGCACCGATGTTTACAACTTGCCGTCCGAGCCAAACAAATATGTTGGCAATAGAACGAATCACCGGCACGGCAATGTTTTGACCCAACCATAAAAACGTCTGACCAAGAATTTTGATACCGCTTACCGCTAATTGGACAACAGTAAAAAGAATTTTGAATTCAACGAACTGATTCAAGAAAGCATAGACCGCCGTCAAAACGTTTCGGATTGCAGAAACGATACCGTTGAATACTGCCGCAACGATATTACTGATTGCCGAAAAGTTTTGCTCGACCAGATACGCCGCTCCGCCGACTGCGGCGAGGGCAATCACGACCAGTCCGATGGGCGACACAAGAGCAGCAACCATCGCAGCAATCGCACTGAATACAGTTGTCCCAATGACTGCTAAACCCGATAACGCCGCTGTCAAGGCACTTGTGATTCCGCCAAAAACAACACCCAATCCAGATACAACCGTAGTGAACGCGATTGCAATTCCGCCGATAATAAAAGTTAAAACATTGACCGCACCGCTTATTAAAGAAATTCCGGCAAGGGCAATGTTCGCAACAGAAGCGATGGACGTTGCAATTATCCCGATGGTCTTACCGACACCGATAAACATTCCGCCGAGGGCAAGAAGCCCGATACCGATACCGGTGATAATTGAAACGATTTTTGCGGAGCGGACAATCAGTTCCTTATTCTTCGTAATGTATTCGACCAGTCCCGACGTTGCGGCTGTAAAATAATCGGTTAATTTTTGCAGCGAAGGTGCCAACGCTTCACCGACAGCAATCGCCACACCTTCAATCGCCGACCACAACATCCGAAACGAACCGCCGATTCCGGCATCCATATCCTTCGCCGTTTGACGAGAGCGTCCTGCCGATGCGTCAATCCCGTCATTGAGCCGCTTGAATTCCGCAACGGTCAGTTTCGCACCGCCCGCAATCGCACGCAGACCAAAGAGGTCTTTGAATATCGCTAACTTTTTGTCCGTCGGAAGCGATTCAACGGCTTTGCCGACATCGCTTAAAATATCGGCGACGTTCCGCATCTTCCCCATTTTGGAAACCGACACGCCGAGTTCATCGAATTGTTTTTGAATCTTCGGGTCGGCAAGACGGGTCATGATGTTCTTCATCGTCGTACCCGCCATCGAACCTTTGATACCGAAGTTTGCCAACGCACCAAGTGTCTTACAAAGTTCTTCCAGCGACATTCCATAAGCGGAAGCGAGCGGTCCCGAATCCTTTAACGATTCGCCGAGATCAACAAGCGTTTGAGCAGATAAGTTTGCCGTTGCCGTCAACACGTCGCTCACTCTCGTCATCTCGTTTGCATCGAGATTAAACCGGCGAAGGGTGTTGCCTGCGATTTCCGTTGCGATTGCTAAATCAGTTCCCGTCGCACGGGCGAGGTCAAGCATACCGGCAATCGCCGTATCCACTTCGTCCGGCGCGAAACCCGCCCGCCCCAGTTCCACCATACCGGAAGCGACTTGGGCTGTTGTGAATGACGTGGTTCGTCCGAGCAGTTTTGCTTTTTCGGTCAGTTTATCGAACTCCGCACCGGTCGCACCCGTGACTGCCTGAACCGTTCGCATCTGGTCATCGAAGGAAGAGAATACCCTCATCGATGCCGCAAACGGAATACTTGCCGAAAGCCCCAGCATTGTCAAACGTCTGCCTATCGACTGAATATTCGTACCGAATTGAACAACCTTCGCTTCGGCTCGGCGCAGCGTCCGCACCAATGCGGAATCGTCCGCAAAGAGTTCAACAAAGGCACGACCGGCTCGAATTGCTGATGAAGACATCGCTTTGAATTATTGAGAATTTTTGTAACTGTTCACAGATGTTGACTGGATAATGAACAATTTTTTTTAGACAGGATTAACAAGATTGACGGGATATTTTTGATGAGACAGATTCCAATCTATTTCAAAAATCCTGTCAATCCTGTAGATCTCGTCTGAAAAAATTGTTCCGGTTGGCGCGCCAACCGGTCTGGAAACGGTCTTGACTGCGTTTCGGAATTGCGATAAAATACTCGTTGACAATTCGTTGTCAGAGGCGGGTTTCGGAGTAAGGTCTTTTGTTTGCACTTATCATCTTACACCGAACACCAACTTTTTTATAAGAGCAAAATTTGAAAAGTGCAGTAATGCCTTGACCAATACACATACACAATATTGAGGCATCACTCGTTGAAGTATCCCTCTAACCCCATAACAAATAACAAAATAATGACAAACTGGTATTACTGCGACGGCAAGGTAGCCGAGAGAATGGGAATGGCTAACAATAATCTACTTAAGTATCCGTCAAAGAATAACTCGTCCAGCATATTCTTAAATAGACGGAAAACTCCGCCATTTATTGCGCTGCCAAGAGCGTTTTATTATTTTACGGATACTAAGCGGCTGCGCTGTTTTTCAATCGCGATATTGGCAGCGATGATATTTCTGTCCGCTCAAGGAATGAATCAAGCAATGGCACAAAAACAGCAAGATTCGCCTTCAGTTCCCCACAAAGCGGGCGATAAAAAAGAACTAACGATAAAGGGGATCAAATACGTTTTCCGTTGGTGTCCGGCAGGCACATTTATGATGGGTAGTCCTTCCGGCGAAGAGGGCAGAGATTATAAAAGGTCTTATGATAAATCTTATGATGAAGTTCAGCACGAAGTAACTTTGACGAAGGGCTTTTGGCTTGGTGAGGCGGAAGTAACGCAGGAGCAGTGGAAAGCGGTAATGGGGCGTAACCCAAGTCATCGCAAGGGGATGGGGGCAAACCGTCCAGTGGAGAGAGTTAGTTGGGAAGATTGTCAAGCATTTGTAGCGAGGTTAAACGAACTTGACGTTGCTCCGAGTGGTTACAAGTTTTCATTACCTACCGAGGCACAGTGGGAGTATGCCTGTCGTGCTGGCACAACGGGACCTTATGCGGGCGACTTGGATGCAATGGCTTGGTGTAAACTCATTGGCGGAACGGCGCCACGCGAGGTTGGGACAAAGCAGTCGAACGCTTGGGGTTTTTATGATATGCAAGGCAACGTGTCGGAGTGGTGTCAGGATTGGTATGGTAATTATCCTACTGGGAACATAACTGACCCTACTGGTGCTGCATCAGGGGCACGCCGCGTGAATCGCGGCGGGTCAGACGCTATAAGTTGCCGGTCGGCGGCTCGGAGCAGCAACCCGCCGGGGTACCGGGACAATTACCTCGGCTGCCGTTTGTCCTTTACGGACTCTGATTTTGGAAAGAAAACCAATGTAGATACATTATCTACCCAAACTTCTGCGCAACCGACAATTTCTACAAATCAACTGGTCACAGACCAACCGGTTGAAAATGGCTTAAAAGCGGGCGAGGTGAAAGAATTAACAATTAAGGGCATGAAGTGGCGTTTTCGTTATTGTCCGGCAGGCACGTTTACGATGGGTAGTCCTTTCGACGAAAAAGGCAGAGGGGATAACGAAGTTCAGCGTGAAGTAACTTTGACGAAGGGTTTTTATATGGGTGAGACGGAAGTGACTCAGGAGCAGTGGGAAGCGGTAATGGGGCGTAATCCGAGTATTTTCAACAAGGGAGCAAACCTTCCAGTGGAGGGAGTTAGTTGTGATGATTGCCAAAAATTTGTAGCAAAGTTAAACGAACTTGATGTTGCTCCGAGTGGTTACAAGTTTGCGTTACCAACAGAGGCACAATGGGAGTATGCCTGCCGTGCTGGCACAACGGGACCTTATGCGGGTGACTTGGATGCAATGGCTTGGCGTGAAAAAACAACGCATCCTGTTGGTACGAAGCAGCCGAATGCGTATGGTTTTTATGATATGCACGGTAACGTGTCGGAGTGGTGTAAGGATTGGTACGGTGATTATTGGTCAGGGAAAGTAACTGACCCCACGGGGCCTTCATCGGGGACATACCGTGTGTTTCGCGGCGCGGGGGATAGCCGGTCGGCGCGTCGGGAATTCGGCAACCCAGACAGCCGTGGCTGCGGCTGCCGTTTGTCTCTTCTACCAATAGCAGTCCAACCTTTTGAAAGTGGCTCGGCGGCTACGTTAAAAGCTGGCGAGATGAAGGAATTAACAATTAAGGACGTAAAATGGCGTTTTCGTTATTGTCCAGCAGGCACGTTTACGATGGGTAGTCCTTCCGACGAAGAGGGCAGATTTGATGGTGAAGTTCAGCACGAAGTAACTTTGACGAAGGGTTTTTATATGGGTGAGACGGAAGTAACTCAGGAGCAGTGGGAAGCGGTAATGGGTAGTAATCCGAGTGCTTCCAAGGGGGATTATCTTCCGGTGGAAAATATATCTTGGGACGATTGCCAGGCATTTGTAGCAAAGTTGAACGACCTTGACATTGCTCCTCGTGGTTACAAATTTGCGTTACCTACGGAGGCGCAGTGGGAGTATACCTGTCGCGTTGGGAATGACTTGGATAGATCGGCGGGAGTCAACAAAGGGAAGAATACTCGCGATGTTGGGATGGAGCAGTCGAACGCTTGGGGTTTATATGATATGCAAGGTAACGTGGCGGAGTGGTGTCAGGATTGGCTTGATGTCTATGGCGGCGACGTAACGGATCCTGTTGGTGCTTCATCAGGGACATACCGTGCGTTTCGCGGCGGGGCGTGTAACAGCGATGCAAAGTATTGCCGCGCGGCGTTTCGGAACGGCAACACGCCGGAGTTCCGGCACAATCTCATCGGTTGCCGTCTGTCCCTTACTGCCTCTGATTTGGAAAAGAAAACCAATGTAAACACAGTATCCAACCAAACTTCTACAGCACTGACAATTCCTACAAGTCCATCAATAGATGTCCGACCACTTGGAAATGGCTCGGCGGCTGCGTTAAAAGCGGGTGATAAAAAAGAACTAACGATAAAGGGGATCAAATACGTTTTTCGTTATTGTCCGGCAGGCACGTTTACGATGGGCAGTCCTTCTGGCGAAAAGGGCAGATATGATGATGAAGTTCAGCACGAAGTAACTTTGACGAGGGGTTTTTGGCTTGGTGAGACGGAGGTAACGCAGGAGCAATGGAAAGCGGTGATGGGGCATAATCCGAGTTATCACAATGGGGCAAATATTCATCCAGTGGAGAGGGTTGGTTTGGCGGATTGCAAGGAGTTCATTGCGAGGTTGAATGGACTTGGCGTTGCTCCAAGTGGTTACAAGTTTTCACTCCCTACGGAGGCGCAGTGGGAATACGCTTGTCGTGCTGGCACAACGGGACCTTATGCGAGTGTTTTGTATGCAGCGGCTTGGTATGGCGAATACAAAGAGTATGGCTACAAACAGAATGGGACGCATGAGGTCGGCACGAGGGAGCCGAATGCGTGGGGGTTGTATGATATGCACGGTAATGTGAGTGAGTGGTGTTGGGATTGGTATGGCGATTATCCTACAAGGAACGTAACTGACCCTATTGGTGCTTCATCAGGGGCGGGGATCGTGAATCGCGGCGGGGCGTGGGACGAGGGCGCGAGGCGTTGCCGGTCTGCGAATCGGAATTTCAACACGCCGGAGAGCCGGCTCGTCAATCTCGGCTGCCGCTTGTCCCTTACGGACTCCGATTTCGAAAATAAAGCTAATGAAGAGACCTTATCCAATCAAACTTCTACACCACGTACAATTCCTACAAATCCACCGGTCGCAGTTCAACTGGTTGAAAATGGCTCGGCGGCTACGTTAAAAGCGGGTGATAAAAAAGAACTAACGATAAAGGGGATCAAATACGTTTTTCGTTATTGTCCTGCCGGAACGTTTACGATGGGTAGTCCTTCCGACGAAAGGGACAGGGACCAAGATGAAGTTCAGCACGAAGTAACATTGACGAAAGGCTTTTGGCTTGGCGAGACGGAAGTAACGCAGCCGCAGTGGAAAGCGGTAATGGGTAGTAATCCGAGTCCTTTCGAGGGGACAAACCCGCCAGTGGAGAAGGTTAGTTGGAATAATTGTCAGGAATTTATTGCAAAGTTAAACGGACTTGGCGTTGCTCCGAACGGTTACAAATTTGCGTTACCTACGGAGGCGCAGTGGGAATATGCCTGCCGTGCTGGCACAACGGGACCTCGTGCGGGCGACTTGGACGCAATGGCTTGGATTGTGAGTCCGCTTCGAGGGACGCACGAGGTTGGCGTGAAGGAGCCGAACGCTTGGGGCTTGTATGATATGTACGGTAACGTGAGTGAGTGGTGTCAGGATTGGCATGGTGATTATTCTACTGGTCGCGTAACCGACCCTGTTGGTCCTGCATCTGGGGAGTACCGTATTAAACGCGGCGGGATGGAAAACCACGATACCGCAAAGTCTTTCCGATCGGCGAATCGGGACAGAGGAAATCCGCAGATGCGGTTCTTTCACGACGGCTTCCGTCTGACCCTTACGGACACTGGTTTTGGAAAGAAAACTAACGTGGAATCTTTACTTGGTCAAACTTCTACACAACCATCAACAACTCAACTGGTCACAGCCCAACCGGTGGAAAATGGCTCGGCGGCTAAGTTAAAGGCGGGCGATAAAAAAGAACTAACGATGAAGGGGATCAAGTACGTTTTCCGTTATTGTCCCGCCGGAACGTTTACGATGGGCATTGGCGAAAATAACGTGGCGGCAGCACGCGAAGTTACTTTGACGAAGGGCTTTTGGCTTGGTGAAACGGAAGTAACTCAGGAGCAGTGGGAAGTGGTGATGGGTAGTAAGCCGAGTTCTTTCAAGGGGGCAAACCTTCCAGTGGAAACGATAGATTGGAGTGATTGCCAAAATTTTACATGGAAGTTAAACCAACTTGGCGTTGCTCCTCGTGGTTACAGGTTTGCGTTACCTACGGAGGCGCAGTGGGAATACGCTTGTCGTGCTGGCAGTACAACGGCGTATTGTTTCGGCGATGACTGGGATAAATTGGAACGGTATGCTTGGTTTAGCGGACACAAGGATCAAGATGATTTTTTTCAATCGCGAAACAAAGCAAGCGAAGAACAGGCGAGGCTTATACACGAATTTACTCTAGCGAACAAAGAACGCAAAGAAGGTGAAATAAATACGGAAGAATTTTACCGCGAAGCGAACAAAGCGATCCATGAGCGGGAAAAATCTCTTTTTAAGTCGGGTATTACAACGCATCCAGTCGGGACGAAGGAGCCGAACGCTTGGGGTTTGTACGATATGCACGGTAACGTGTCGGAGTGGTGCCACGATTGGTTTGATGTTTATCCTACCGGAAACGTAACTAACCCTACGGGCCCCTCATCAATTCCTAGCCATAGAATACATGTGTCTCGCGGCGGGGCGTGGTGGAACAATGCGAGCGATTGCCAGTCGGCGATTCGGGTTCGGGGTGGTAACGCGATACCGGAAAGGATGCCGGAAACATTCTACTATCGCCTTCCCCCACGCAGTAACATCGGATTCCGTCTATCCCTTGTGATGCCCTCGCATTAGAAAATTGCTATGAATTTACCCCGAAGTATTGGAGGATTTCGGTTAGTAGGGAGTGCAGTTCCGCCTTGTACTTTGTCCTGCATCGGACTCATCCGATTCGCACTCTGACAGTTGTTGCGTCGGCTGCTGCCGCAGAGACGGCAACGCCAATAAGAGTATTACCGGTTGCGTTAATGACCGCCTTCTTTGCAGCTGCGTCCCAGTAAATCTTGTTGCCGAGCGGAACAGCAACGTTGACCTTTTCGATGTCGTACACGCCGACAACGTGAACCGCGCCGATGGTACCGGCGATGATGTCTGTTTTCGTGATACCGATGAGAGAACCGAGAACGACCACCGTTCCCGCTGCGGTATCGGCTTCGGGCAAAAAATCAATCGCCCGCCCTTCGTGAATATATCGTGCCTGCATAATGAGTAGATAGTTGATAGTGTAAAATGGATCGTGAAAAAAAAATCGTAACCGTTCACTCTATGGTTTATTTCACACGAAGGCATCAAGGCACGAAGGATTTCAAAAAGCACTGTTTTTTGACTACGGAGCAAACGGAACATACGGACACTAAATTCCGAGCATTCCGTTATTCCGCGTGTTCCGTAGTTTAAGAGTCCTATCTTTGCGCCTTCGTGCCTTCGTGTGAAAATAAAATGATGACAGTGAACGCTTACAGAAATTGTTGGAAACGAAAACTATGTTGTGGTTCCGCCGCCATAATCCCCGATGATGCCGAGTTTTTCAATGCCCATTAAAAAGGACAAGTCAGGCAGGATTTGAGCAACGGGAATTGCCAAACAGCGACGATTCGGCGTTGTGCGTTGACGAGGTGAACGCCGTGTGCGAGCGGGAGGAAGTAATGTTGACAAATCCGTGAAAGATGATTTGAAACGGTCTTGACAGCGTTTCGGAATTGCGATAAACTATTCCCTCGACAATCCATTGTCGGAAGTGGGGTGAAGGTCTTTTGTTTGTACTTACACCAAACACTTACCTTTTTTGCGAGAGCAAAATTTGGACAGTGCAGTTAAAAGGTTATCAAATCAAAAATCAATTGGTTGGGAGGAACTTATGGCAAATAGTAATAAGTATGCAGAATTCTGGAAATGGTTCGAAAATAACAGCGAAATGGTTTTCAATTTTGAAAACGATATGGAGAAAACATTTGATTTATTGGGCAATGAACTGAAAAAGATTGATGAAAATTTAACTTTTGAATTTGGCCCCATAGAAAACAATAAACGGGAATTTATTGTAAGTGCCGATGGTATAAAAGATTCATTTGGAGAAGTGGAAAAATTATATAATCAAAAACCAGAACTTGAAAAATGGACAATAATAAAATTCAGACCAAGAAGAAACGGTAGTTATAGTATAAAAATAGATAATATATCACTTTCCCCCGATGATGTTTATTTCAAATTATTTCAAGACGATTCAAAGGTTGGGATACTTGCTTTTATAAAAAATTACAACGAAAATACTAAAGTATATAATAAAATGGTATTTTTATTGCTCGATCAATTGCTTGGCGAATATGATGTGGAAACAAAAGTTGGGGCGATAGAAATTTCAGATTTTGATTCTAACTATTTTCCAAACTCATCACCTTTTAATATGTTGCCTAAAAATTTTGATTATGTATATGAAAAAATAAATAATGAAAAATAATGGGGACGGTAGTACGGCACAGAACAGGTCTGTATATGCATCGGGCGCAGTAGTGCCGTCGGCTCACACCGCCCTTTGTGTGTTTTTTCTCCGGCACATTTTTGCGGCAACGCCTCAAATCAAAAGACCGGTACAAAGGGCAGGGAGAATTCGTGCCGGTTCAATTCCGCAGTAACCGCTTGTGCTATTTGTGTAGAAATCTCATCGCTCTGCAATCGAATGTTTTGCTGCCGTCCTACGCAGAAATTGTGTGTGAATTCTTCGCCGAATCTGATGCGGATCGCACCACGTCCAGCAGCCGGTACCGAGGTCAATGACTTCGTAGATGCTTTCTTGTACAATAATCCGGTCGCCGGTTTGCAGTTCGAAAGGCAACACGGTTGCCTCAATCAAAAAATCCGTCGTATGAGAAGAGACAGTGAAACCGCTCTCATCAACGATTTCGTATCTCGTTCTTCCAAGCAACGCGCCAACCGGATACTTTTTATTGTCACGGCAATACATCACCGGCGAAGAGGCGAATTGTTTTTGTTGACGAGAAAGCCATTAAAATCCGCTCATCAAATAATTACAAAATGCTATTGCATTTATTTCTGGTTTGTGTTACAATGTTCCCGTTTCGTTTTCGGTGTTCCGGTATAACGCAGAGAACGTTAGAACGGCTTGATGCAAAAATCGCAGGTTATGAATAACGAGTCGTTCCAGCAGAAAAAAACTAAAACAACGTTAATCGAAAGGAAAACAATGAACAAGGAACGTAAAAATTCACGCCGCCATTTTTTGAAAACAGCGACTGCCGCAATGGCTGCCGTTGCCGTAACGGATATGGCTGGCGGCGGGCGGGCGATTGCAGATTCCCAGGAGAAACCGATGGTTTATTTCACAGAGGACATCAGTGCCGCCGGCTTATTGAAGGTTTATGCAAAAATAAATCAGCACATCACCGGCAACGTCGCAATCAAAATCCACACGGGCGAACCGCACGGTCCCAACATTATTCCCCGTGAGATGGTTAAGACCCTACAACAGAGTATCCCAAACAGCAAGTTGGTTGAAACGAACACTCTCTATGAGGGGAAACGCAAAACCACGAAACAGCACCGCGAAACCATTCACATTAACGGCTGGGATTTTTGCGAAGTTGATATCATGGACGAAGACGGTGCGGTCATGCTGCCCGTCAAAGGCGGTAAGCATTTCAAGGAAATGTCAATCGCCAAGAATATGCTCAATTACGATTCAATGCTCGTGTTGACTCACTTCAAAGGACACGCTATGGGCGGGTACGGCGGTTCCTTGAAAAACATCGCCATCGGCTGTGCCGACGGTTCGATAGGCAAACGAATGGTACATGCCGCAAACGACAGCAAACCCATTCCCGAATGGCTGGCGGGCGAGATTCTCCAAGAGAATATGGTCGAATCCGCCAAGGCGACGATTGATTATTTCGGCAAGCATATCGTTTATATCAATGTGCTTCGGAATATGTCGGTGGACTGCGATTGTGCCGGAATTCGTGCGGCAAAACCGACCGCACCGGACATCGGTATTCTTGCTTCGACGGACATACTTGCCATCGACCAAGCGTCCATAGATATGGTTTATGCTTTGCCCGAACATCAACGGCACGACTTGCAGGAAAGAATCGAATCCCGCAAAGGTCTGCGCCAACTGACCTATATGAAAGAAATGAAGATGGGCAATGACCAGTATGAACTGATAAAACTATAAACCGTTGAATTGACATCGGCAGTAAGAACTCAACAACAGGCAAGCATGATGTACACCAAAGCCGCACTGACACGATTCGGTGCTTTCATTTCGGTAATCGTTTTAACCATCCATTTGGAGGCGCAAAATATGACCGTTGCTGAAACGTTGAACAGCAGGCAGCGGCACATCGTTACCATTGCGGCTAACACTGCCGTCGGCAACTTGGCACAACTCAAACACGAACTCAACGGCGGTCTTGATGCCGGCTTGACAGTCAACGAAATCAAAGAGATTCTCGTACAGATGTACGCCTACGCCGGTTTCCCCCGCAGTTTGCAAGGAATCAATACGTTCATCGAGGTATTGAATCAGCGTAAAGCAAAAGAAATTTCGGACGCGGTGGGCAAATCGGCAAGTCCTATCACCGACACAACGAACAAATACGAACGCGGCAAAAAAATTCTCGAAACACTGACGAAGCAACCGGAAACGAATACGAAAAAAGGTTACGCCGCTTTCTGTTCCGAAATTGATGTCTTTCTGAAAGAGCATTTGTTCGCCGATATTTTTGAGCGGGATGTGTTGAGTTATGCCGACAGGGAACTCGCGACGATTTCCGCACTTTCGGCGATGGAAGGAGTTGAGCCAATGTTGCAGGGGCATATCAAGATAGGAAAAAATGTCGGCATTACGGAAACGCAGTTAAGTGAGGTCAAGCCGCTCATTGAAAAGTCGAAGCACGGTATTTTTCCGAAAGGAACAATGAAAGGTTCGGCGGATCGGTTTAGCGGTACCGTTTGGGTTGAGACGCTCGTTGCGCCGAAAGAAATGGAAAATTTGTACGCTGTCGGCAATGTAACGTTTGAACCCCGCGCCCGCACTCATTGGCACACGCACCCGGCGGGACAGGTCTTGCTTGTGATGGAAGGAAAAGGGTTTTATCAGGAAAAAGGCAAGCCCGCCCGTCCGCTGGTCAAAGGTGATGTTGTCGCGATTCCAAAGGACATAGAACATTGGCACGGAGCCGCCCCGGACAGTGCGTTCGTTCACGTTGCGATTTCTAACAACAAAGACGGGAACGCCGTTACCTGGCTCACTCCGGTTACGGATGAGGAGTATAATCGGGTATCGAAATGAGCGGAGAAACACAAGACAATTTTTCGATGAGATTGACAGAATAATTTGAAACAAAAAAATCCATCCCTTTCTGTCGTCAGAAGTTTCATTCAAAAGGTTATTTCAGTAAAGTCAAAGGTTTGCGAAGCCCGGTTGGCGCAGTGTCCGATTCGATTTCCGTTTGAGTCGTAGGTTTCAATCAGCGGACGAAGAGAACCGAGCGAATGATTGACCAGCCAGACACAAGACGGTTTTTCCTGCCGATGCACATACACGCCTTCGGACAGATGCTTTTCAAGCAAATCAGCGTTGTGATTGACCGCGTCAATAATTTGTTCCAGAGTCAACTCGCTCATTTTTACTTCCCCCTTCAATAGTTAATAATGCAAGTTGCTGCCCTTAAATTGAATTTTTTTCAAAAGATTTTTCAAAATTTATTTTTTTGCTTTTGAAGTGAGGAAAGGTTGAGTGTTGACCGGCGAGGTTTCGCTTCTGTTTTGAGAGTTGAAAGTTCTACACCTTCAATCGAAGCGGCAACGGCACTGCCGACCATGCAATCGAGCCAGTGATTATCCGGTCTTGTGGAGCGAAGTTTCCATTCATCGACGGTTCGGTTGTTGGCTACGGTTCGCACACGGTACTCTGCGGTTAAATGTTCCGCAAAACGTTGATGGTATGTTACACCTTTGGTCCATTGGTTTGATTTTTATAAAATCTCATTGTATAATATACAGCACTTTGGCAATTGTTGACCGAACAAAATTTTAACACCCTAAAACGATTATGAAAGAAGCACGAAAAATAGCCGTTCTGATTGACGGAGATAATGCCGACAGTAAGTTGATTGAACAAATCCTTGCCGAAGCAGGCAAACACGGCAAAGTAATCATCAAAAGAGTTTATGGAGATTTTTCTGTTCCCGAATTCAGCAAAAAATGGAGCAAGGATTTATGCAATTCATTTGCTATACGTCCGATGCAAAAATACTCGTACACAAAAGGCAAAAACAGCACCGACACTGAATTGATAATTGATGCAATGGATATTTCGCATTTGGTTGATGGATTTTGCATTGTTTCGAGCGACAGCGATTACACTGGACTGGCAAACCGTATCCGTGAAAAAGGACTTTTCGTTATGGGTGTCGGACGTAATCAAACACCCGAAGCGTTTCAGAAGGCGTGTGAAACTTTCATATTTACGGAAATTTTAGAACCGCAATCCGAAAATAAACAGCCCGAAAAGAATACCGAACAAGCAACAGAACCGACGAAAACAGCGGCATCAAAATCCGCGGGCGTAAAAGTTGCCGGACAGATTAACTTAAACCTTATTAACTCTTCAAGAAAAGCAGGAGTTAAGTCAATCCGCAAGCAGGATATTGACGGTGCTTTCGATATGGCAAAAGATGAAGGCACGGAATTAGCCAATTCTTCGCGTTTCCTTCAAGCCCTGAAACAGTCCGACTCTACATTTGACTATCGCAATTTTGGTTTTAGTTCTTTCCGCAAATTTTGCGAATGTTTAGCCCCAGTATACACCATAAGTTTAGGCAAAGACGGAACTACGATGTTGTTAAAAAGAGCAGAGTAACTCAATTCGGGTCGGTACTCCGAGGTGCTTTTGACCTTTCTGCCGGTTGAAACCATTCGAGCGTCAGCAGCGCAGCATAACGCAAGAGTGATACACCCTGTCCGTTGGTACCGCGAATGTCGTTATTGCCGCAATAATAACGGAACTGCTGCATCGACAAGACATCGCCGAACCCGCAAGAGTTCAGAATCCGAACCAATTCGCTACGCTGGAGTGAAAGAATGTCAGTTGTCATTTCGGTATTTTTCTCCTGCAAGGAAGGCGGTGTAACGCACAAGGTTAATCGTGCCGTCAAGCGACAGAAGGTTACCCGCTCCGGCAATCTCCCGCACCTGCTCTTCGGTTATCCGGCGTTTCGCCGCCGACGAAAGTAATTTGGCAAGCATTTCCGGCGATAATGCCGCCGGGTCAATTTTATTGTCAGGCATTGTT